>CADBQS010000057.1 GCA_902796915.1 uncultured Ruminococcus sp. | reverse complement strand
TCGCTCTTGCCAAGTTTCTATACCCTCATCTCAAATCTTCATTCGCTCTTTCTTATTTTATTTAAATGTATCTTTTGGGCACTCCCTAATATTTTTTCACTTGACTAAAACTTAAAAATAATATATAATTGGTATGATTTTTGCTACTGTGGCTCAGCAGGTAGAGCAGCTCACTCGTAATGAGCAGGTCGTCCGTTCGAATCGGATCAGTAGCTCCATTTTTATTTAATATAAGTTTTCCTTTAGAGCACTATTTTTTATAGTGTTTTGTTTTTTATCATTTTTTAATGGTATATTTTGGTTGTTGTATTTACATTGCATATTAAGTTATTATATGATGTTTACCTAAAACAAATTGTATATAAAATTGCTAGTATTTCCTTTTGCTTTTTAATGTATTTTTACATTTGTTTCCGACAATAATTATTATAGTTAATTTTATACGATGATAATCATCAAATTACAACAATTTGTAGAATTATAATTAACAATAATGATGTTCGGGAGTTGTTGTTGTGGACGTACTAGATAGAATATATAAATTAAGAGAAAGTAGAAATTGGACTGAATATAGATTAGCGGAAGAATCCGGATTACCTCAATCCACGATATCTTCTTGGTATCGCAAAAACCTTACACCTTCGATATGTTCTCTGGAAAAAATTTGTGATGGATTTAAAATTACTATGTCGCAATTTTTCGCCAATGAAGGTGAGGCTGTTTATCTTACTAAAGAACAGCATGAAATGCTTGAAAAGTGGAATACTCTTTCTAACGAGCAAAAGCATACTCTTCTTGCTTTTCTAAGCAGTATTCAGCCTCAATCGAATATAACTAATAATAAAAAAACAAGCTAAAAGATAAATTCTTTTAGCTTATTTTTTATTCTTCTCTATTATCTGACATCCTCAAACTCTGCCTTGACTTACGTATCTCAGATAAGCCTGAAGTTAGAATCTGGTCTGTCCTTTTCATTAAATCGTCAACGTATCCACTGGCTGCCATACGCATCTCTCTTGCCTGCATTTTTGCATCTGATAATATTTTATTGGCCTCAGCCTGCGCCTTTCTTACTATCTCACTTTGATTTACTACCGCTCTTACTTTTTCCTCTGCTATTTTTATTATATCTTCGGCTTCTTTTTTTGCAGATTTTATTATTTCATTTCTATCAGCTACGATGTTTTTAGCTTGCTTTATTTCTTGCGGATATTTAAGCCTTAAATCCTCTACTATCCTCTTAACTTCCGATGCATCTATTACAGTTCTTCCACCTGTTAATGGTAACTTCCATGATGCCTCTAATGTATCTTCTAATTCTTCTATTAGGCTATCTAAAGTATCATTTGAATCCATCTTATGATTCTCCCCCTATATAATTTTCATTTTTGTAAATATTAAGCATTATTTTTCCATATTTATATCTTTTACACAAAATAAATTCATTCGCTTTTTCCAGTACCGCATCCTCAATCGGCGTTTCTGTAATTATAATGCCAGAGCTGTTCATTTTACTACTTATCTTTAGTAAATCTTTATTTAATACCTCAGATTTATACGGAGGGTCTAAAAAGGCTATATCGAACATATATGATGTATCATCTAAAAATTTTAATGCATCTGATTTTATACATTTTATATTTCCCTTAATTTTTAATTTCGATATATTACTTTTTATCGTTTTCAAAGATTCAATGCTATCATCTACAATTACTACTTCTTTTGCTCCACGGCTTATTGCTTCTATTCCAATTTGTCCCGTTCCACCAAATAAATCTAAAAAGCTTTTACCTTGTATTTCAAACTGTAAAATACTAAAAAGTGCTTCCTTTACTCTATCTGTTGTTGGTCTTACCTTATCGCTTTCCACGGAATCAAGCTTTAATCCTCTTGCATAGCCCGATATTACTCGCATTAAAAACATCTCCTGTCAAACAATTTGGCAAATCCAACAAAGCATTAATTATTATTACATTTCTTGATATATTTTGTCAATAAATATTTATACTTTTTTACTACTACATCATCTATAGTGTTCCATTAAGCATTTTTCTATCCAATTTATAAGCGGAAGGCTTTCCTTTTTGCCATTTAATGCATTTACTATTCCCATAATACAAAGTACAACTCCCATTGCGAAAATAGCTATGTGTAACAATAATCTAAGTATTTCTTGTATTATCGGTAAAAACATTATAAACGATACACCTGCATCTAATATCGAATTGCAAACTGCCAAAAGTACAAATAATATGCCACCTTGCCATGAATGAAAATCTATAGGGCTTCCTTTAGGACGATCCTTTGCCATAAATCGTCCTAATATGAAAAAGGGACCAATATAAAATAGGGCACATAATAATTTATTTTCCGTGCTATATTCATTATCGTTTTGCATAAAGTATCATCCCTTATTCGGCGTATTCTTGTATTTCTATACTCTCTATTACCACATCATTTAACGGTTTATTCGATCCGTCAGTCTCTACTTCAGATATCTTTTTTACTATATCTAAGCCTTCATACACTTGTCCAAATACGGTATGCCCTGTGCCGCCCGTACTGTAATATCCATCAAGGTGCGGATTGCCTCCGTTTTCTTCATATATCTTTTTATATTTTTCCCCTATTTTCGTCATATCTAACGTAGAACCATAAGATTGAGTAAATCTTTCTTTATTATTCTTATAAACGTCATATGCTTGTTGTAAACGATCCCAACCTTCGAATTTGCTCGATTCTTGATAATTTATAAAAAATTGGCTTCCATTTGTATTTGGTCCCCTATTGGCCATAGATAGCGAACCTGTTATATTTACTAAATCTTTACTAAATTCATCTTCAAAATCACTTTTCCATATACTTTCCCCGCCTGTACCGTTACCCTCTGGGTCTCCACCTTGTATCATAAAGTTTTCGATTACTCTATGAAATTTTATCCCATTATAATAACCCTCTTTTGAAAGCCCCTTAAAATTCTCTACAGCTTTAGGCGCTGCTTCTGGGAAAAACCTTATATTAAATGTCCCCATATTCGTATTTACTTTTGCTATTTCCTCTCCAACGCTTGGTTTATTAAGTTGATATCCTAACAAACTGCTCTCCTCCTCTTTTTTACTCTCTTCTGTTTTTACATTACATCCACTAAGAAATATTGCTGCAAGGCATAAAAATGTTACCCCTAATTTACATCTTTTCATTAGCATATTCCTTTCCTTAAGTTATGGAAATAATTATATAATAAAAGCTTGAAGCTTTCAATAAATTTTATAGATAAATAATATTTAAAATAGAAAAGTAATATTTGAAAATGCTTGCACGCAACTAAACATTTCGTGTGATTTGTAACTTTTTCGCAAAAAACACTTGTTTTTTTTTTGATAAAATATATTTAGTTCTAGAACAAAATATGTTTATTTTTTATAATCATTTTGGAAAGGATGATAGTTATGTCCAAATTAACACAAGCACTTGATGATTTTTATAAAAGCATTAAAGCGAATAAGGAGGATTTCGCAACCAAAGAAATCAATCTAAAAGACATAAAATTTAATACTTTTTATGATGAAGTAAAAAAATACGAAAAAATTGATAACAAAAATAATTATAGTTATAAGTTTTATAAATTCTATAAAAAAATGAAGACTATTTTAAATTTTATCGCAAAAACTTTGAAGGTTTTTGGCGTACTTGGACAAAATTCTTTCAAAATATGAACAGTGTTTTGGACCTTGATAAATCCATAAACAGCGAAACTAGAGACGAATTCCGCCAATCGCTGAACACTGCCAGTAAACTTTTTAATAAGCATAATGAGCAAGAAATAAAAGCTGCGAAAAACAATTTTGACAACCTTCGCTCTGCCTATAAAAACATAACTGCGACAATGAAGGATGCGGTCGATGGTAAAGACACGATAAATAAAGAAGACTTCATAAAAAAGTGCCGTTCTTTTATCGAATCGTGTCAAAAATCAAGCGAAAATTCTAAAAAGATTTTAGGATTTGAAGATGATATCGAAGACATATTTACTACTTTGCAAAATGAAGCCTATAAGCATAAAAAAATTTACTATAAACAGATAAAAGCTCGGGAATCCAGTAAATTGTTTAAGGCAATGAAAGAATTGAAATCAGTACTCCAATCCGAGCCATCTAGCAATAAAATCCACGACATTAAAGATAAGCTTGATCTCGTCGCGGAATCATGTAGTAATACTTTGTTTACTGACGAACGCGCGATTAGGAATCAATTCGAAGATCTTGTTGATACACTTAATCATTAATTTCGTGACGTACACAAACCAGAGGTAAGATTTTTACCTCTGGTTACTACATTTATTTTATTGTTTTATGTAGTTTCTCTCGCCACCGCATTTGCTACACTAACTGAATCCAATCCGAAACTTACTGACAACGCATGATTAATTTGATTCATCGAGCCGTTATCCGCCACACCCATTTTTTCTTTTAATCTCTTTTTATCTATCGTACGTATTTGCTCTAATAATACTACTGAATCTTTAGATAACCCACTTTCGCTTGCATCGATTTGTATGTGAGTAGGTAAGCTTGCTTTGGAATGTTTACTCGTTATCGCTGCGGCTATCACTGTTGGACTGAATTTATTGCCTACGTCGTTTTGTACGATCAATACGGGTCTTACTCCCCCTTGTTCCGAGCCTACTACTGGACTTAAATCGGCATAAAATATATCTCCTCTTTTTATGTTCATAAATACACTCCCTATTAAGTAAATTAGTGTTTGCTTTTTGTTTCTTTTCTTATATGTATTTTGAGCTAATCTTGTCCAATTTAATCACGATTTTTAAATTTTTTTATTTCCTTACTTTGTTATACAATAATTTAAAATATTTATTTAAAAAATTTTGTCAAATCACGTTTTAAAATTTATAAATGCTACAAGATTAAAATTCATACGTTTTGAACTAATTCTTGTAGCATTTTTTACTTTATTATTATTTTAAAGATCATCCGCATCCTGAACCGGTCTTTCACCTTTATTGCCTATCCCCGTATAGCTTCCTATTGTGTCAGAATTAATTCTTCCATTACCTTCGCGAATCATCGTCTTGGCCATATCCATTATCTTATTCTTTACAATACTATTCATAGCCGAATTTGCTTTGTTTTTATAATTATTGAATTTCATCCTTTACACCCCTTGTTTATATTTTGTAATTTATATTTTATTTATTCTTTGAAATTATTTATACAAAATAACACAAATAGTGTGATTTTGATACATCACTAAACATTTCGTGTGATTTGTAACTTTTTCGCCAAAAACACTTGTTTTTTTTTTTTTTGATAAAATATATTCAGTTCTAGAATTAAATATATTCATTTTAAATAATTATTTTTGAAAGGATGATAATCTTGAAACAAGCATGTAACAATTTTTCTAAAAAACTTAAAGAACAAAATTTTCTAGAGGAAGGCATTGATTTAAAAAGTTCTGGATTTATAGAATTTTATAATAAAGTCAAAGCATATTATGATTTAAGTATAGATAATGATTTTGGTTTAAAACTTTATAAAAAATTTTATCAACTAAAAAAAATTGCACCAAATTCAGACAACGACATTAGCCAACTAGATATCTCTCTTAAGCAACTAACAATATTCTTAGAAGATACCCTAAAAGAACTTAGCTCAGATAAATTTACGCTTGATGACGAGGATTCTAAATTAAAGAATGAATTTAATAGTAAATTAAGTGAATTTATAACAGAACTCGTTGAGTATCGCAAAAATAACAAATCACATAGGACAGTGACCAAAGGTTTTGGAAAGGCTTTGAATTCTTACTCTGATTGCATGATGGAAATTCTAAAACTATCGGAAGAAGGAGCGGAAGACGGTGAAAATTGGAATAAAGTTGATGACCTCTTGAACAATTTAGATGAAATTCACAGCAAATTGAGAGATGACCTAGGGGAGCTCAGCATTATATATAAAGAATTTAATGATACCATGATTGTCTTTAATGAGAAATATGACAATTTTTTCAATTACTTTGAAAACTCTGCGCAGAAATATAGAAAAAAATACGTCAGTTTAGTGAAAACTAAAAATAAGAATCCAGTGTTATGGGCTCTAAAAGAGTTAAAAACTGCCTTGCAAGAATTTAAAATTGGAGACAAGGTAAATAATATTGTTGAAGAATTAAAAAACACCATAACAGCACTTAATAAGGATACGTTTATTGGTAAGAGTCAAAAGAAGGCTGTCAAAAACACACTAAAACAATTATCCACTTGGATTTCTAAACAGCATAATGATGAGAAAAATTGATAAACTTAATAATAATTATTATTCAAACTAGATGTAAAATGGCACATCTAGTTGCTGTATTTATTTTATCATTTTATGTAATTTATTACTTCATCTATCGCTTCATTGCGTCCATATTTTTATAATCTATCCTATTTATTCTCTTTGGAGTGTGTTATAATTGATTTATCAATTTTTGTGAGGGTAGATTAATATGTATAATTCATGGGAAGAATTAAAAAGTAATTGCTTGAAGTGCGAAAAGTGTTCTTTATGTAAGACTAGGCACAACGTAGTTTTTGGTATAGGTAATCCCAATGCGGAGGTTATGTTCATTGGTGAAGGGCCCGGTGAACATGAAGATTTACAAGGTGAACCATTCGTCGGGCGTTCGGGTCAATTACTCGATAAAATGCTTAATGCTGTTGATTTATATAGGGATAAAAATATTTATATAGCAAATATCGTAAAATGTAGGCCCCCTCAAAATAGGGACCCTTCCGCCGAAGAACAGGATTTATGTATTGATTGGTTAAGAAATCAAACTGCTCTTATTAAACCTAAAATTATTGTATGCTTAGGTAGAATCGCAGCTATGAAAATTATGAATCCCAATATTAAAATAACTAAGGAACACGGTATATTTATAGAGAAAAATGGAGTTCTTATGATGGCTACTTTGCATCCCGCAGCATTATTACGTAATCCATCACAGAAGCCATCTGCTTTCCAGGATTTTCTTAATCTCAGAGAAAAAATTAATGAAATTTGTGTAAAAACCGTTCAATATTAAATGTGAGTTTTCTAATATTTGTTTGAATATTAGAAAATAATCAATTTTTATACTTTAGTATTGACTCGTTTCCCTTTTGCTTATATAATAAGATTTTGTAAACAGGAGGTGAAATCTGTGTTTAAGAAGTTTTTTAATTCAATGTTATTTTTAAGTATGATCTTTATGATTGGTATTTTTAATTGCAACTGTAAAGCAGCAGAACGCGATGTGTGTAAAATCACCATATCTGATCCCATAATGGAAACCTTCAGTTTTGCTGATTCTGTTAAAATGCAAATGTTACCTGGTATAGTAATTTGTGATCCAGAAGAATATTACAAAATAACATTACACATACCGGGAGAATCTGAAGATTTTAGTTTTAATCTTGGTTGCTTTTGTATAAATGAACATAAGGCTAACAAAGGAAAAACAATTGTTGGAACTCATAATTTATTGCCTGAAATAAGTCGCACAAAATTACGTAAAGCTTATGAGAAAGTTCGAGAAATAAGTACAACAGAACCTCTTTGTATTAATATAATGGATATTATTTCAAGTAAGGTTCCACATGTAAATCGGGAAAAAATTTATCATGATTTTTTATCATTATTTGGTATAAGCGTCTTATATTAAAATTAAAAACCTTCATATTTCATATGAAGGTTTTTAATTATTTGTGAAATTTTTAAATTATGTTGATAAATATAAATTAATATGCCTTACCCCAATACAACATATTTTTAGCTTTTTCTCCGCATATCGCACATTTATCTGATATATTTTCTTGATGAAACGGTATACACCTTGACGTAATACCTAATTCATCCTTTAGCTTTTCCTCACATTCTTTACTTCCACACCACATTGCTTTTATAAATCCTTGTTTACTATTGGATATCTCCTTGATTTCATCCATATTTTTAGCTGTATACGTCATATTATTTCGTCTTTCCAATGCCTTTTCATATATACCTTTTCTTACTTCTTCTAATAGACGTAATACTTCATTTTCAAGATTTTCAAGATTTACAATGATTTTTTCTCTATTATCCCTACGTACAATAACACATTGGCCTTTTTCTATATCCTTCGGACCTATTTCTAGCCTAAGCGGTACACCTTTCATTTCATACTCTGCAAATTTCCAACCGGGTGTTTGCTCTGATGTATCCATTTTTACTCTACATATGCTTTTAAGCTCATTTAAAATCTCATTGGCTTTATCTATAACACCTTCTTTGTGCATTGCAATCGGTATAATTATAACTTGTATTGGTGCTATTGCAGGAGGTAACACTAAGCCGTTATCATCTCCATGTGTCATTATTATTCCGCCTATTATTCTTGTTGAAATTCCCCAAGATGTTTGATGCGGATATTCACTTTTATTTTCTCTATTTTGAAATGTTATATCAAATGCTTTCGCAAATCCATCGCCAAAATAATGGCTAGTTGCAGACTGTAGTGCTTTACCATCGTGCATCAATGCTTCTATTGTATATGTAGCTTCCGCACCTGCAAATTTTTCTTTTTCTGTTTTTTGTCCCTTTATTACAGGTATAGCTAAATCGTTTTCACAGAAATTTGCATATACATTTAGCATCTGTTCTGTTTCTTTTTTGGCTTCTTCGGCTGTTTCGTGCATTGTGTGGCCTTCTTGCCAATAAAATTCTACTGAACGCAAAAATGGACGAGTAGTCTTTTCCCATCTTACCACAGAACACCATTGGTTATATAGCTTCGGTAAGTCTCTCCATGAATGTATGATATGCGAAAAATGTTCGCAAAATAATGTTTCTGATGTTGGTCTTATGCATAATCTTTCTTGCAGTTTTTCAGAACCTCCATGTGTTACCCAAGCTACCTCTGGTGCAAACCCTTCAACGTGATCTTTTTCTTTTTGAAGTAAACTTTCGGGAATCAGCATAGGCATCGCAACATTTTCGTGTCCCAATTCTTTAAATCTACCGTCAAGTATTTTCTGTATATTTTCCCATATTGCATAGCCGTAAGGCTGTATTATCATGCAGCCCTTTACGCTTGAATATGACATCAATTCCGCTTTTTTTACTATATCCGTATACCACTTTACAAAATCTTCATCCATCGAAGTTATTTCTTCTACCATTTTTTTCTGCTTTGCCATCTGTTTATACCATCCTCTTCATTTTTATGGATATTATACACTCACATAAAAAATATTTCAATAATGATATAAATTCTTATTGCATATAAAAACCTGATTCTATGTGATAGAATTCAGGTTTTTATATTATATTCAACATTTCTATCCTTGTTGTCCATGAACTGTTTGCATATGATCGCGATAGGCAACCGGATCCGTGGTTGAGAAATTGCACCCCGGAACATAACACATTACCGTTTTTTTCCATTTGCTGCCACCACTTACTTGTTCACTATCCTTATTATCAAGTTCTTCTACTTGTGTTTCCCTTTGGTTTAATTCGTTTTTCATTTCTTCTGCCATTTTTATTTATATAATTATTGTAACATATTCATCTGTTTTTGTCAATGCTCATTTCAATTTTATTCATTATTTTATTTACCCATATAACAACCAAGTATATTAACAGCATTACAATAAGTATTCCTACCATTCCCTCAATTATTAGCCATAACGATTGGTATATATCTACACTCCTTAATGGTCCCATTAAGCTCAAAAATGATATTTTTGATAACATAAATTTCATCACCCTTCTTTTTTATAATCCAAATCCGTGCGCTATTGAAAGTATTATTCCTCCAGCTACGACTGAACCTATTTGTCCAGCTACATTTGCTCCCACTGCGTGCATTATTATATGATTTTGACAATCCTCCTTAAGTGCCATCTTCTGTATTACTCTTGCTGACATTGGAAATGCTGATATTCCTGCTCCACCTATCATAGGATTTATTTTCTTATCCTCCGGTAAAAAAATATTCATTAATTTGGCTACTACTACTCCTCCTATTGTATCAAATATAAATGCAAATAGTCCAAGGAATATCGCTATAACCGTACCCCAAGACAAAAACTGCCTTGCCTGCATTTGAAATGATATCGTTATACCTAAAAATATTGTTATTATGTTTGCTAACGGCCCTTGTGCCGTTTCAGAAAGGGAATCCAATTTTCCGCACTCTCTTATCAAATTACCAAACATTAACATTCCAACTAATCCTACGGAATCTGGTGCTATCATTCCTGCTATAAGTGTTACGGCTATTGGAAATATTATCTTTATTGTTTTTGATACTCCTTGTGGATTATATTTCATTCTTATCTTTCTTTCCTGCTCGGTTGTTACTAATTTTATAGCAAATGGCTGTATTATTGGTACTAATGCCATATAAGAATACGCCGCTACGGTTATTGCTCCCTTATAATTACTTGCAAGTTTTTGTGATACTAATATTGCCGTTGGACCGTCTGCCGCTCCGATAACTCCTATTGATAGTGCATCCTTCAACTCAAAACCCAATAGAACAGAGATTAGCACCGTTACAAATATCCCAAATTGTGCCGCTCCTCCAAAAAACAGCATCTTCGGATTAGATAATAATGGTCCAAAATCTATCATAGCTCCAATGCCTACAAATAAAAGTAAAGGAAGAGCTTCAGACGCTTCTATACCTGCGTGATATAGCCATTGTAATATTCCATTATCGCCTAAAACTCCTGTATGCGGTATATTTACCAGTATTGCTCCAAAACCCATAGGGAGTAATAATGCAGGCTCAAAGTCTTTAGCTAGGGCTAACCATATTAGTAAAATACCTATTACCCACATTATTACCATTGGTAATGTTATTTCTCCTAATGCTTGAGTTATAAATGAAAAGCTTCCCAACAATATCACAACCTTAAATATTTCTTATGTTTTATATTATTACCTAAATAATTCTAGTATTTCATATTTCTATAAATTAAATATAAAAAGCTATACAATATGAATTCTGTATAGCTTTTATCTTTATCTAAGTAAATCTAATTTTTCCACGTTTTCTAATAATTCATGGATTTTTTTTAGATCTTCATCTAATTTGGATAGTTCAAACATTTTTTTAGTATTAGAGTAATTCTCTAATTCAACACCTTCAACTACTAGCCACATCGTACTAACTGTCTGAACTAAGCTCTTAATTTGAGAATTAATCTCATTGCGTTTACTCTTGTAGTCGAGAGCAATTTTATTCAGATCTTTTACAGCATCGTCAATAATATTAGCAATTTCAGGCACTGCACATTCAGCCCCATTACACCTCGAATAATGTGCTCTATTTATCAAAGGACGTATGTATGAAGAATTCCAATTATCAGCAGTAAGGTCTTTCATTTTAACCATACCCATATCCCGTTTAGTCATTCTTAACACAGTTTCCACAGTTCCACGAAAATTTCGGTACGCAATTCTGCAATTATTTATTCCCGAGATTATTTTATCTACAGACGTATTCATGGAACAGTCGATCAACGTATCTAAATTGTCTTTCATCAATTTTCCATTATGAGTACTCGGATTATCCGCTAAATGTGCCCCTAACGGATCTTTTATCACTAAATCTCCTCCCCATTTACCCAACGACATTATAATTTCATGCACATATTTATTTAATTCTTCTTCATCCGTTTTTTTCAATTTACTCTTTTTCTTTTCGGCTACGTCATTAAAAAAGGCTTTAACTTTCGTAGTATTAATCTTCCCTGCTGTAAATTCATTAACCAATCCTTCTTTCTCATTTTTCAACGTATTCATAAACTTTGCCATAATAAATCATCCTTTCAAATTTAAAATACAAGATATTAATCATCTCAATTTATATTGTACTACAAAAAAAAAACAAGTATTTTTTGTGAAACATTTCATGTTTTTTGTTTCAATTTGCTTATTCAAGGATAATTTACAGTTTCTGTGCCTAACATCTTGATGTTTATAATCTCCATTATTGTTTCCTTGAGCATGAACCCCACCTTTTTTATAATAATTCTAGTGTTTCATATTTTTATAAATTAAACATAAAAAGCTATACAGTATAAATTCTGTATAGCTTTTATCATTTAAGTAAATCTAATTTTTTGAAAGAACAAACCTTATTGCGTCTGTACCAGCAATCGCTCCGTCGGATACAGCTGTTACTATCTGTCTTAAAGGCTTTAATCTGCAATCTCCTGCAACATAAACACCTTCTATGTTTGTTTTACATTCCTCGTTAGATATAAAATATCCGTTTTTATCTAAATCTAATTGTCCCTCATAAATTTTATTGTCGGGCTCATAGCCGATTGCAATAAACACTCCAGATACTTCTAATTCTTTTATTTTATCCGCTCCAGTTCTTATCACAACGGATTTTACGGCTCTTTCTCCCTTTATTTCTGCTATCTTCGATTCCATTAAACATTCTATATTATCTTTTTTATGCACAGAATCTATAAGATATTTTTCGCCCCTAAAAAGGTTCTTTCTTACTACCAATTTTACGCTCTTACATATATTCGATAAATACAAAGCATCTTCAAGGGCTGTATTTCCTCCACCTACGATTATTACATCTTTATCTTTATAAAGATTTCCATCGCATGTTGCACAGTATGATACGCCTCGCCCGGAAAACTCTTCTTCTCCTTTACAGCCTAATGTACGTCTTTTTAGTCCGTTTGCTATTATTAGAGTTTTTGCTTCCAGTTCCTTGCTTGCTGTCCTTACTTTTTTAACGTCGCTGTTAAGCTCTACGGCTCTTGCTGTTTCGAATATAATTTTACAGCATAGCTTTGTTACTTGCTCATACATACTCTTTGCAAGCTCTATGCCGGATATAGATTCTATGCCAGGGTAATTTTCTACTACATCTGTTATCGAAACTTGCCCTCCGTATATACTTTTTTCTAATATCGTAACTCGCAGTCCAGCTCTTAATGCGTAAAGTGCGGCTGTAAGCCCAGCGGGCCCCGCACCTATTATCAATACATCTACCATTTCCATGCCCCATTTTTACTATAATGCATTTATTTTTAATTTACAGTTGCTGTATCTAACATCTTACTATTTATAATCTCCATTATAGCTTCCTTAGGCATGAATCCTGCCTTCTTTTCTACTATCTTACCTTCTTTTATAAATAATATTGTTGGTAACGACATAACTTCATATTCCCTCGCAAAATCAGGATTTTCGTCCGTATTAATTTTACAAAATTCAATTTTACCTTCCATTTCTTTACTTAACTCATCTAAAACTGGTGCTAACAATACGCAATATTTACACCAATCCGTATAGCAATCTATTATAGCAGTTACTTTATTTTCATTTAATTTAGTTTGTAATGCTTTGTAATCGATTTTTTGTATCATAATAAATACTCCCCTTTAAATTCTCTCAAAATCTGATGCTCCATGTTTACATATCGGACATATATAATCCTCAGGTAATTCCTCACCCTCATATATATATCCGCATATTTTGCATCTCCATCCCTTTTTGCCTTCAGTATTCTTCTTTTCTTTAATATTTTTATGATAGTATGAGTAGGTAACCGGCTTTTCTTTTGATATACTCTTTAAGTCCTTTATATCTGCTAAAAATAACGTATGTGTACCACAATTTATTCTATTCTTAATTTTACATGATATCAACGATACTACGTTTTTATCGGGATATGCGATACCGTTTATATCCCTTTTATGAGAAACTTCGCTATATTTATTTATATCCTTACCACTTTGAAAGCCAAATTGCTTGAACATTGAAAATGGTGCTGATTCAGATAATATTGCTAAATTGAAATCATCCGTTCTTTCCATTATACTTTCCGTATAATTCATTTTATTAACTCCGACAACTAAGCATAATGGATTCTCTGTTATCTGCATAGCTGTATTTATTATACAGCCATTATCCTTTTTCCCATCATTTACTGATAGTACATACAGCCCGTAAGATATATCAAATAAAACCTGTTTATCCAAAAATAATACCTCCCCATAGTCAAAACTACCCTCTTATAGATAATTCAATACTGTAAAATTATGTGATAAAACCTTATTAAATATTCTTACTCAATAATTTACTTGAAATTTTACATATTTAAAATCTAGTAAATTATATTATAAATCACAAAAAATATTATTTCAAGATATTATTTTAATCTAAATTTTATATAACCTTAATTTTTAATGGAACAATTATATTTTGTTCCATTAATTATCACTATTTTAAAATCTCTGCAACTATACTATTTACCATAGCTCCATCTGCCTTACCCTTTACTTTAGGCATTAAACTTCTCATTATTATTCCCTTATCTTTGGCTGTTGGATTCTCTATATTTAAATCTTTCAGTACGCTATTTATCACATCCTTTATCTCATTTTCATCCATTTGCTTTGGTGCAAACTCTGAAAATATCTTTATTTTTTCCTTACATTCTTCTATTAATTCCGTTCTGTCTTTAGGCGACGTATCTATAGTTTCTTGCATTTGCTTTATTTCTTTTAATATAATCGTATTTTCCTCTTCTTCTGTTAAATCTGCTCTTTTATCTATAAATTTAGCCTTTAATGCTGATAATAAACTCGAAAGTGCTTCCTTTCTAAGCTTATTTTTATCTTTCATCGCTTGCATCATTTCTTTTCTTACTATATCTATTTTAGACATAAATAATTCCCCCTACAATATCTAATTCTTTACACCTATCAATTTTATCACCTGTAAAAAACTTAGGCAATACATAAAAAATACAGTATTAATTATGTTTTTTAATTAATACTGTATTATATGGTAATATTTCAATTGTTTATGTATCTTTATTGTTAGCAGAACGTCTATCTGCACCATCGGCATAATTATATTCTACTAAAACAACACCTGTAGGAGAATAACCCCAGAATGCACTACAATTTGGACATATACAAAATGTTTCTTCATATGCTCTATAATCTACATGTCCACATTTGCGACATTTGTACTCATATTTTTTTATTTCACTAGATTCCAAAAACGTCATTTTAATACCTTTAATATCTGCTCCACCACTTACTTTTTCCATATCATCTAAATTTAATTTTTTATCGTCTAACATTTTACTCTCCTCCGTTCACAATTTAATCAACATTACGATATGCCGCTTCACCAGAAGCATGAAGATCATCATATTTTACATAAAATCTTCCTGTACTAATTAACTTTTCAGCCCCACACCTCGGGCATTCTAATTTTTTTCTACCAGCTTCACAAATCGTTTGACCATCATTATATTTTATATATCCACACTAACTACATCTATACTCATTTCCTTGTACTAAATCCTTATTAATCTTTACATATTGCTTACCATCAACCCAGACGCCACCGTTAACTTGCTCAAGTTCTGAACTATTTAGTTTTTTTATATTGTTTTTTTTGTTCGTTTTCCATATTTATCACTCCTATATTTATTTTATAACTATACGAATATTTTATAATTTATATAGTTATTTATCACCAACTTCTAAACTTACATCATTATCAATATATTTGTCTTTATCCTTTCCCTTATGTGGCTTCTTAAATCCTTTGACTATAGCCACCCCTCCAACTACTTTATCCAAATTATCTAAATCAAATTTTTTATCTACCAACATTTTTATCCCTTCTTTCATCAATTTTATACTATATATTATATGCTATTTCTCATAATTTGTCAATATAAAACAAAAAGTAACTTTATAATATAAAGTTACTTTTTTAATTCTAATTTAAATAATACACCATAAAGTTTAAGTACGCAGCAAATGTTACCCATAAAAGATACGGTATTTGAAGTAATCCCGCTGTTTTGTTAACACGATAAAATAATAATATCATTGCAAGTATTAATGCCCAAAGAATTATAAGCCATATAAATGCCAAAAGAAACATATTCAAATTAAAAAATAAAATCGGCCAAACAAAATTAAAAATAAGCTGTAATGCATACACCATCAACGCCGGAATTCTATACTCACTATCTGATTCATATACTATATACGACGATATACCCATTAGATTATATAATATAGTCCATACAATCGGAAATATAAAGCCCGGAGGAGCTAAAGGAGGCTGTGTGTAGCTATTATACTGCTCCATTGAATTAGATGTGAGTATCCCTGAAATCGCTCCTACTCCCAGACTTATTAATAAGCTTATAGACAGAGCCTTTTTATTTATCATATTATTCCCCTCGTTTTAATTATAGTTTCTATTTTAATATTATTATTAATCTTTGAATATTATTATTAGATTTTTAATTTTAATAAATCAAAATAAATCTATAAGTCTTATTTTAATTTTAATTTGCATAATATTAATCAGGTGATAACATGGATAAAAAAACAATAACAAAAATGCTTGAATATTGTGGTATGTCATATAAAGACATACAGCCAATTAAAAGTAATTACACTTTAAAAATTATAGATGACCCTGAAACTGACGTACAATGTTATATAAGAGAAAAAAATAATGAAACGTATATAACATTTCGAGGTTCTGATTCATGTAAGGATTGGATATATGATTTTAAATTTTGGAAGAAAGTTATACCATACGATAACACATCTACAAACATAAGAGTCCATGCTGGGTTCATTAATGCATATAAAAGTAAAAACGTACGTCCACAAATACATAATTTAATAAATAAAAATACAGAAAAAATAACTATTACCGGCCATTCATACGGGGCAGCTCTTGCAATATTGTGTGCAATAGATTTAGAATATAACTTCCCTAAAAAGGACTATGAAGTATATTTATTTGGTAGTCCAAAGTCCTGTACGCTCCGCCCCACTCATGATCTATATACGCAATTAAAAATGACGATACATTTACCATCCACTCATTTCTCTTTATGATTGCAAGTTTTTGCGGTACGAACTCTAAACCTTCGGGATAAATCGTCCAATTAAACTCTTTATATGGGTCTATGACAAACTTATCTTTTTTGCCGGGAATATATGAAAAAAACATATCTGATTCTATAAATGGATAATCGTTTCGCACTTCATGCACGCATTCGGCACAAAGATTATCAAAATTACCTTTTTCACCACAGTAAAACTTGCCAACATTTTCGTTTTCAATGAGATTTATAATTTCGCCTTTAAGTATTGATTTAACCATACTTTTGTTTTCAAAGTAAATATTCGCATGACCTGCAAATGTGCAAATTTTCACATCAAATCACTCCACTTATAGTTGTATAGACTTTTAAATTATATAATGCATCAGTCTATATGCAAAGATGCCTGATACTTTAATATCGAATTAAAACGTTAGGTTGGTGATAGATAAAATGGTAAAATTAAGAGTAGCAGAGATTTTAAGAGGGAAGGGGAAAACAAATTATTGGCTTTATAAACAGATGGGCATGAGTTACCAAAATTTTATGAAAATGCTTAATAACCAAACAAAATCGATTCATTATTCAAACATTGAAGCACTTTGCGTAATTTTGGAATGTGAGCCAAATGATTTATTCAAATTTGAAGATGATACTTAAAACAAGATTTGACTTAATCTAAAAGCTCACATATAATCGAAATGCTATGCCCCAAATAGTAGGGGATAAAGATATTTACGAAATTTAATGTATTAAGGTGATTTATAAATGAAAAAAATTGCAAGTTTTGAAGTTGACCACACTAAACTGGAGAAAGGTTTATACATTTCAAGGATTGATGATGACATAGTTACGTACGATATCAGAATGGTAAAACCAAACACACCACCATTTTTGGAAAATTCAGCAATTCACACAATAGAACATATCTTTGCGACTTTTGCACGAAATGAGTACCCGAAAAACATAGTTTACTTTGGACCTATGGGTTGTAGAACTGGCTTTTATTTACTAACAAAAGATCTTTCACACAACGAGGTTATAAGTTTAGTTAAAAAAGCGATGAAATTCATATATACATTTGAGGGAGATATTCCGGGAGTATCAGAACAAGAATGCGGAAATTACTTAGAACATGATCTTGACAAAGCCAAAGTCTATGCCAACAATATGTGTAACATCCTTAATAATTGGAATGAAGATAAACTGAATTATTAGATTTAGCGTCCATGTTTTTATTGCTTTAATATTACATAAAGTCAGAACTTATGTTTTTTACTACGTAAGTGATATTGTCAAGAATAGTTGACACATTTTTCTCAAGGGTATAACTAACTATACCGCTACATTCAAAGTCTCATAATACTGTTTCC
>CADBQS010000056.1 GCA_902796915.1 uncultured Ruminococcus sp. | reverse complement strand
TACTTTCAGTTTAGCACACTAGGCTGTTTTTTCACCGGTTAACCTTTTTAGAACCACGCGACTATCGCGTGGTTTTCTATATACAACAAACCGACTGCCTTTAAAGTAGCCGGTTTTTAATGGTATTTAAATTTTAAAAATCTATTTTATTTGAAATATATTCAACTAAATTATCTATATTAACCCTTTCTTGCTTCATACTATCCCTATCTCTTACCGTTACACAATTATCTTCCATACTATCGAAATCATATGTTATACAAAATGGCGTACCTATTTCATCTTGTCTGCGATATCTTTTCCCTATTGAGCCTGCATCATCATAATCTACCATAAATCTCTTAGAAAGAATATCTCTAACTTTTATAGCAGATTCTCCGAGCTTTTTAGATAAAGGAAGTACCGCTGCTTTATATGGAGATAATGCTGGATGTAATCTCAAAACAATTCTAGTATCTTTTTCATCTATTACCTCTTCATCGTATGCATTACATAAAAATGCTAATGTTACTCTATCCGCTCCCAAAGAAGGCTCTATAACATAAGGTATATACTTTTCATTTGCCTCCTGGTCAAAATATTCTAAACTCTTACCAGAAAATTCTTGATGCCTACTAAGATCAAAATTTGTTCTATCTGCAATCCCCCACAATTCACCCCATCCAAATGGGAATAAAAATTCTATATCAGATGTTGCATTAGAATAATGAGCCAATTCCTCTTTAGTATGGTCACGAAAACGTATATTATCTTTATCCATTCCGAGTGATAGCAACCAATTATTACAGTATTCCTTCCAAAACTTAAACCATTCTAAATCGGTACCGGGTTTACAGAAGAATTCTAATTCCATCTGTTCAAATTCTCTTGTTCTGAAAGTAAAGTTACCGGGCGTAATTTCATTTCTAAATGATTTTCCTACTTGTGCTATTCCAAACGGTAACTTTTTCCTCGTAGTACGTTGTACATTACCAAAATTTACAAATATACCTTGTGCTGTTTCGGGACGTATATATATTTCACTTTTACTATCTTCAGTTACACCTTGAAATGTTTTAAACATTAAATTAAATTTACGTATATCTGTAAAATCTTTAGAGCCACAGCTAGGACACTTAATATTATTATCCTTAATATACTCAGACATCTGTTCAAACGTCATACCATTAGGGTCTACTCCGGTATCCTCAATTAACTTATCTGCTCTATATCTGGATTTACAACTCCTACAATCCATAAGCGGGTCAGAGAATCCCCCTACATGTCCAGATGCTACCCAAACCTGCGGATTCATTAAAATTGCACTATCAAGTCCTACGTTATATTCACATTCCTGAACAAACTTTTTTCTCCAAGCTGCTTTAACATTATTTTTAAGTTCTACTCCTAAAGGACCATAATCCCAAGTATTAGATAGACCACCATATATCTCTGAACCAGGATATACAAAACCTCTATTTTTACACAAAGACACTATCTTTTCCATACTTTTTTTTTCATTTGATATCATAAATTTTCCCTCACTTAATTTACTTATAAAAAATACTATAACAAAATAATTAATATGTCAAATTATATGTTGTATTCTAATTTAAATTTCTGTAACTGTGCTACTCATATCTTTATGTATTTATGTAATTTTTCATATCTTGGAGAATAGAAGAAATATCATCAGGTATTTGCTCTATTTGAGAAATTAATTCCGAATTTAAAATATCTAAAACTTGTTTAGAATACTTACTTTTTTGCATATCGTTGTCCAGCTCATTAATCCTTCCATAAGTTATACCAATACAACATCTTAATATCCACTCATATCTTTGTGTATATTTTTTATCCATATAATATCTAATCATATGTTTACAACGATTTACTGCTGATATAAGACGTTTTTCATTTGAATATGTATGTTCTGCTGAAGATTCCCTTGAAACATAATGATATTTTACCTCTGGAAGTGTAGTTATAATTCTGGCATTTGGAAGAACCATTTTTAAAAATAAATCATCTTCTCCATACGCTACATCCTCTGCGAATAAAATGTTATCATCAATAATAATGGAACGTTTAAAAATTTTAGTTGTTACTGTACAGTTATCACCCCTATTTTCTAAAACATAAAATGGGTCGTTAAATGTTTCGTTATCTAATGGTATAGTATAATTATCTGGTTCTAAAATACAGGAATAATATATTACATCCGCATTTTCTTTGTTTATCTTTTTCATACATTTTTCACATACATCTAAGTCTATATAATCATCCGCATCCACAAAAGTTATATATTCTCCACTAGCAATTTTTATTCCCTCATTTCTGGCAGATGAAACTCCACCGTTTTCCTTATCTATCACGGTAATGCGATTATCCTTTTGCTTATATTCATTTAAAACTTCAAGTGAATTATCTTTAGAGCCATCGTTTACGCATATTATTTCTATATTTTTATACGTTTGATTAATTAAAGAATCAAGGCAACCTGGAACATATTGTGCAACATTATACACTGGAACTACTATTGATATTTTTTTATTATCAGATTTATATTTTCCGTATAGAATACAAATCAATGCTACTAATATTAATGCAGTTGATATAAATACTAATGAAACCATATTTTTATTAAGCTTTTTTGATTTAACAGTCATTTCATAGACTCCTTATTTTAAAATTCTTATTTTTTATACATAAAAAATACTATATTAAAAATCATTTTGCCAGTACTTTCTGTCAAGGCTCCTATATTGTATAGCTTCTGATATGTGATGCACCTCTATAATCTCACTATTATCAAGATCAGCTATTGTTCTTGAAACCTTTAATATTCTATCATAAGCACGTGCAGATAAACCAATCTTATCGAATGCATTTTTTAATAAATTTTTAGCCGAATCAGTAATTATACAAGCTTTTTGAATTATGTCAGACGTTAGTCTTGCATTACAATTTATTTTTTTGCCCTGATACCTTTGATTCTGTATTTTTCTTGCGGAATTAACTCTCTCTTTTATCTGCATAGAGCTTTCAGACTCTTCAGATGATGCAAGATTTTCAAAATTTACTGCCGGTACTTCAATATGTAAATCCAATCTATCTAATAACGGTCCTGAAACCTTAGATAAATATTTTGACACCATCTTTTGCGTACATGTACATTTTCTTGTAGGATGACCAAAATATCCGCATGGGCACGGATTCATTGCCGCTACGAGCATTACCTCGCACGGATACGTTAATGTCCCCTTAACTCTCGATATAGTAACTAAACCGTCTTCTATCGGTTGCCGCAATACTTCCATAGTGGAACGTGAAAATTCTGGTAATTCGTCTAAAAATAACACTCCATTATGTGCTAAAGACAATTCTCCAGGATGTGGTATTGCCCCCCCTCCCGATAAGCCAGCTGGTGAAACCGTATGGTGAGGAGAACGAAACGGTCTTGTATTTATTAACGGTTGATCACTACTTAGGGTTCCTGCAATGGAATGTATTTTTGTAGTTTCTATTATCTCTTCAAACGTCATATCTGGTAATATCGAAGGAATCCTTTTGGCAAGCATACTTTTTCCTGAACCTGGTGGACCGATAAGTAAGATATTATGTCCTCCGGCCGCAGCAATTTCCAATGCTCTTTTTACGTCAAATTGGCCTTTAACTTGTGAGAAATCGAGTGGTACCTCTTTGTCATCTCTTTCTATCACAGGCTTATCAGTTGCCTTTATAAAATTTTTTTCTGTTAAATGTTCTATCAACGAATTTATATTATCAACTGCAAACACAGATATTCCATCTACAACCGCACCTTCCAGAGCGTTAGAAGACGGTAAAAATATTTGTTTAAAACCTTCTTCTTTAGCCTTAATAACCATAGGTAAAATTCCGTTTACCGGTCTTAAATCACCACTTAATGAAAGCTCTCCTATAAATATAGATTCATTCGTGTCTACTGAAAGTTGCCTACTAGATTTTAATAAAGCTATTAATATCGGTAAATCATAAATTGGTCCGGCTTTTTTTATATCTGCTGGAGCAAGATTTACCGTTATTTTACTCACAGGAAAATCAAATCCACAATTACGTATTGCTGCTCTTACTCTATCCCTTGATTCTTTTACTGATGCATCTGGTAATCCTACTATGTCAAATGACGGCATACCATTAGATATATCGGCTTCAACTTCCACTATAAACGATTCCATTCCGAAAATTCCCATGCTATATAACTTAGATACCATAATATCCCTCCATTTTTATATAATATTTTTATAAAATAAGACGGAGAATCTATCAACAAATTCTCCGCCTGCGGGATTTTTGCTTTTTAACCGCCTATAATATTCTTACCATTATTAGTCTTTTCATCTGATACAATCTTATTACTTGAAATACTTCTTCCCATATTTCCCATAGGACCACCTGGAATAGTAAGTCTAAAGCTCATAAGCATTTTTACTGTATCTGTTCTTATAGAAGCTATCATTTCGTCAAACATATCGAAGCCTTCCATTCTATAGTCTACAACCGGGTCACGTTGGCCGTATGCTCTAAGATTGATTCCTCTTTTTAATTCTTCCATTGCATCAATGTGGTCCATCCATTGAGCGTCAACATTTTTAAGAAGTATCATTCTCTCAATATTTCTCATAGAACTTTCTCCGAACGCTTTTTCTTGAAGAGCATATATTTCATTACAACGGTCTGTTATGAATTTAATTATGTCATCAATAGTTAATTTCTCAAACTCTTCCTCACTGTAGTCTAAGTCTTTTTCATCTAATACCCATTCCATGTAATAATCTTTTAATCCTTGAATATTCCAATTTTCTTTTGCGGTATCTCTTGGTATATACATTAAAACTGTTTCTTCCACAGACTGCTTTATCATAGACATAATTTGTTCATGTATATCTTCACCATCAAGAACTTTATTTCTTTGATCGTATATAATTTCACGTTGGCGGCTTAAAACATCGTCATATTGTAAAACATTTTTACGTATTGCAAAGTTTCTTCCTTCTATTTTACGCTGTGCACTTTCTATTGATTTAGTAAGTAATCTTGCTTCTAAAGGCACATCATCTTCCATATTAAGATTATTCATCCAAGCTTTCAATCTATCACCGCTAAACAATCTCATCAAATCGTCTTCAAGTGATAAGAAAAACTTGCTCTTACCAGGGTCTCCTTGACGTCCGGCACGTCCGCGAAGCTGATTATCTATGCGTCTTGATTCATGACGCTCTGTACCTATAATATATAATCCACCAAGCTTTTTGACTTCTTCTGCATCTGCTTTAATATCATTTTTACATTTATTATAAAGCTCCATATATTTTCTTCTAGCTTTCAATATTTCGTCATCATCTGTTAATGAATAACTATTAGACTCATTTACAGCTTCATCACTAAATCCTAATTTTCTAAGCTCTGTTTTTGCCATATATTCTGCATTACCACCGAGCATTATATCAGTTCCACGTCCAGCCATATTTGTAGCTATAGTAATAGCTCCTTTTTTACCTGCCTGAGCTACTATTTCCGCTTCCTTTTCATGATATTTAGCATTTAATACTTCGTGTTTAATTCCACGTTTTTTCAGCATAGAACTTAATAGCTCTGATTTATCTATAGATACTGTACCTACGAGAACTGGCTGTCCTTTTTCATGGCATTTTATTATTTCTTCTATTATGGCATTAAATTTAGCCTGTACTGTTTTATATACAACATCTGCACAATCTTCACGCTGTACGGGTCTATTTGGCGGTATTTCAATAACATCCAGTTTATATATTTCTCTGAATTCTTCTTCTTCAGTCATTGCTGTACCGGTCATACCTGAAAGCTTATCATATAATCTAAAGTAATTCTGGAATGTTATTGAAGCAAGAGTTTTAGATTCACGCTCTACCTTTACCCCCTCTTTTGCCTCAATAGCTTGATGCAAACCATCATTATATCTACGGCCATGCATAAGTCTTCCTGTAAATTCATCTACTATAATTACTTCTCCATCTTTTACAACATAATCAACATCTTTTTGCATTACTCCATTAGCTTTTATAGCTTGATTTATGTGATGCTGTAGGTTTGTATTAGCTGGGTCGGTAAGATTTTCAACATTAAAGTATTTCTCTGCTTTCTCTACTCCTGAAGGAGTTAATGTTGCAGTCTTGGCTTTTTCGTCTACAACATAATCGCCATCTGCAAATTTATCGTCAGTATCTTCTTTGGCGTTAATTTCGGCTACTCTCATAGCAGTTAAGCTCTTTGCAAATTTATCTGCTATCTTATAAAACTCTGTTGATTTATCGCCCTCACCGGATATTATTAACGGTGTTCTTGCTTCATCTATTAATATTGAGTCCACTTCGTCAACTATTGCAAAATTATGGCCTCTTTGTACCTTAGCGTTTTTATATATAACCATGTTATCTCTAAGATAGTCAAATCCCAACTCATTATTAGTAGCATAAGTTATATCTGCACTGTAAGCTTTATGTCTCGCTTCCTTACTTAAATCATGAGAAATAAGCCCAACCGTTAATCCAAGGAAACCATACAATTTACCCATCCACTCAGAGTCACGCTTAGCAAGATAATCATTTACCGTAACAACATGTACCCCTTTACCTGTCAAAGCATTTAAATACGCCGGTAAAGTCGCAACAAGAGTTTTTCCTTCACCTGTTCTCATCTCACTTATTCTTCCTTGGTGAAGCACTATTCCTCCGATTATTTGCACTGGGAAATGCCTCATTCCGAGTACTCTGTCTGAAGCCTCTCTACATACCGCAAATGCATCAGGTAAAATATCATCAACTGTTTCTCCAGCCTTTAACCTGTCCTTTAAAATATTCGTCTGAGAAGCTAATTCTTCATCTGTCATATTTAGATACTTCGACTCCAAATTAAGTACAGCATCACAAATTGGCCTTATACGTTTTAATTCCCTCTTACTATAATTTCCAAATAAAAATTTTAAAATATTCATAAGGTCACCCCTTAAATTTTTAATGTATAAATATTATATCACTTCTTTTGATTATATCATAAATATAAAAAAAAGTCACTAACTATTATAGTAAATTTTATAAAATAATAAAAATTAAACATAAATTAACACTAATATTTATATTCAAACTTTTTTAAATAAAATTATTGACTTTTATAAATTATCATGATATATTATTATTTGTAATTGCGAGCGTGCTGGAACAGGCAGACAGGCACGTTTGAGGGGCGTGTGTCTTTGACGTACGGGTTCAAGTCCCGTCGCTCGCACCACTCTGGATAACCATTAGGGACTTGGTTTTCTTTTGGTTATCCTTTTGTCGAAGAATGTATTGTTTTATGCAATACGTTCTTCTTTTTTTCGACCAAAACTTCTTATCAGGCTTTGGTGCTCCGGTTTTGTTATATGTGGAATTTCAATATGACCTATCATCTTGTAGTAAATCTCTATTTTTTGAATAGTTTCTCCCATAATTTCTTCGCGATGATGAATTACAATTTTGTCAATGAACTCTTGCAGAATATCAAGTGTTAATTCTTCAACTTCGGAATACTTTCTTACGATTTTTAGAAATCCGTCAGCATTTAATTCATGCTTTTGTTCCTCAGCAACTATCTT
>CADBQS010000055.1 GCA_902796915.1 uncultured Ruminococcus sp. | reverse complement strand
CCTAAAATACATCCATATATCTTTACTACCATGCTAGACTATCTCTGTTCGACTTTTTCTGTCCAATCTATTGACGTTAGTCCAATGTTTTTTGCTAAAAAATAATAATATATTTTATTTACAGTAAAAAATTAAAATGATAGAATTAAATTGTAAAATATAGGAATAATAAAATGAGTTACTATTTATATAAATATGATTACGGTGTTTTATATTTCTTATTTTGATTTTTATAAGTATAAAGGGAGGACATAACCTTGAAGAGAAATAAAAAAACTATGGACGGCAACTCTGCCGCAGCTTACGTTTCCTACGCTTTTACTGATGTTACTGCTATTTATCCCATAACACCTTCTTCCGTTATGGCTGATGAAGTTGATAAGTATGCATCTCAGGGTAAGAAAAATTTGTTTGGTAATCAGGTAAAGGTAGCCGAGATGCAATCTGAGGCAGGTGCCGCAGGGGCTATACACGGAGCTTTGACAGCCGGTGCTTTAGCTACGACTTATACGGCCTCGCAGGGACTTTTACTTATGATTCCAAATATGTTTAAGATGGCAGGAGAATTATTACCTTGCGTTATGCACGTTTCTGCTAGAACAATATCCACGCACGCACTTTCCATATTCGGAGACCACTCTGATATATATTCATGTAGACAAACAGGCTTTGCAATGCTTTGTTCTAATAGTCCACAAGAGGTTATGGATCTTAGTGCCCTTGCTCATCTTGCAGCAATAGAGGGTAGAGTCCCATTCCTACATTTCTTTGATGGATTCCGTACATCGCATGAAATACAGAAAATCGAAGCTTGGGATTATAAAGATTTATCGGATATGCTGAATTGGGATGCTGTTAATGAATTTAGAAATAGGTCATTAAATCCGAATCATCCAGAACTTAGGGGTACGGCTCAAAATGATGATATTTACTTCCAAGCAAGAGAGGCATGTAATAAATTTTACGATGAACTTCCAAATGTTGTCGTTAAGTATATGGATATGATAAATAAGAAAATCGGTACCGATTATAAACCATTTAACTATTATGGTGCTCCGGATGCTGAGAGAGTAATTGTAGCGATGGGTTCCGTTTGTGAGACTATCGAGGAAGTAATCGATTATTTAAATAGTAGAGGAGAAAAAGTTGGACTTGTAAAAGTAAGGCTATACAGGCCTTTCGTTACAAAGTATTTTGACGATGTTTTACCTAAAACCGTAAAGACGATTTCTGTTTTAGATAGAACAAAAGAGCCGGGTTCAATCGGTGAGCCGTTATACTTAGATGTATTAGCCGCAGTTTCACAGCTTTATGGAGATAAAATAAAGGTTTATACGGGTAGATACGGTTTAAGTTCTAAGGATACGGATCCGGGACAAATTATATCCGTATTTGAAAATATGAACTTTAGTTCACCTAAAAAGAGATTTACTATTGGCATTATTGATGACGTAACGAATTTATCTCTCGATAGCGATAAAAGCGTAGATACAATTCCAGAGGGTACGCATTCGTGTAAATTCTGGGGATTGGGTTCTGACGGAACAGTTGGGGCAAATAAGAACTCTATTAAGATTATTGGCGATAATACGGATATGTACGTACAGGGCTATTTTGCTTATGATTCTAAGAAATCTGGCGGGCTTACGATTTCTCATCTTAGATTCGGCGATAAGCCTATTAAATCTACGTATTATATAAGCAAAGCAGACTTCGTAGCTTGCCATAATCCTGCTTATATACATCAATACGATATGGTACAGGATTTAAAACCTAACGGTAAATTTTTGCTCAATTGTTCATGGGATGAAGAACAGTTAGATAAGGTATTACCCGACAAAATGAAAAAATTCATAGCGGAAAATAATATTGATTTTTATACAATAGACGGAATTAAAATTGGCAAGGAATTGGGACTTGGAGGGCGCATTAATACTGTTTTACAGGCTGCTTTCTTCAAGATTGCCGATATTATAGAAACGAAAAAAGCCGTAGAATTAATGAAAGATGCTGCTGCTAAAACGTATGGTAGAAAAGGCGAAAAAGTTGTTGCTATGAATCACGGTGCAATAGAAAGAGGAACTATAGATGTAAAAAAAATAAATGTACCGCCAGAGTGGAAGAATATAGAAGTAAAGGTTGAAGATGAGGGCAAAGCACAGGGTTCGAGAAAAGAACTTGTGGAATATGTTGATAAAATTTTAAAACCAATAAATTCATGCAAAGGTAACGAATTGCCGGTTTCCGCGTTTATGGATTACGTAGACGGTACGGTACCCCAGGGCTCGGCGGCTTATGAAAAACGTGGCGTTGCTATTGATGTACCCGAATGGAAGCCTGAAAATTGTATTCAATGTAATTTCTGTTCTTATGTCTGTCCGCATGCCGTAATAAGACCGGCCGTAATGACAAAAGAAGAACTTGAAAAAGCACCAGAGAATATGAAATCTAAAAAAATGACTGGATTCCCGGATTTAAATTTCGCAATCACAGTTTCAACATTAGACTGTACGGGTTGTGGAAATTGTGCCCAGGTTTGTCCTGGTATGAAAGGTAATAAGGCTCTGGTAATGCAGCCTATAAATACGCAATTAGAATCGCAAAAAGCTTTTGATTACGGTAGAGAATTATCTTCTAAACCTGAAGTAAACGATAAATTTAAGGTTACGACCGTAAAAGGTAGCCAATTTAAACAGCCACTGCTTGAATTTTCAGGTGCATGTGCGGGCTGTGGAGAAACTCCTTACGCAAGGCTTGCTACGCAGTTGTTTGGCGATAGTATGTATATAGCAAATGCGACAGGTTGTTCATCTATATGGGGAGCCTCAGCTCCGGCAACGCCTTATACGGTTAATAAGGACGGTAAGGGACCAACTTGGCATAACTCGTTATTTGAGGATAACGCAGAATTTGGATACGGTATGGCACTTGCACAAAATGCTATTAGGGATAAAATAAAAAATCAAGTTTTGAAATTAAAGAATTCTTCAAATGAAGAGTTAAATAGTATTTGCGATGAATATATAAATACGTTTGATGACGTTATTAATAATAAAGACGCATCGAAAAAGCTTTTAGATTATCTTAAAAATTATAAAAGTGAAGATAATGATATTAGTAATATCGCAAAGGATTTACTCAAAAATAAAGATTTTGTTAATAAAAAATCAATATGGATGTTCGGTGGCGACGGTTGGGCTTATGATATAGGTTATGGAGGATTAGACCATGTTGTTGCGTCTAAAGAGGACGTAAACGTATTAATATTTGATACCGAAGTTTACTCAAATACAGGAGGCCAGGCGTCTAAATCTACGCCAATAGGGTCTGTTGCACAGTTTGCTTCTGCAGGTAAGGGTACGGTTAAGAAAGACTTAGCAGGAATGTTAATGTCTTATGGCCACGTTTATGTTGCACAAGTCTCTATGGGTGCAGATTATAACCAATGTATAAAAGCTTTTCATGAGGCAGTAAGCTATAAGGGGCCATCTATAATTATTGCGTATGCTCCGTGCGTAAATCATGGAATTAAAGGCGGTATGGGACTATCTCAAGCTGAAGAGAAAAATGCTGTACTTTCGGGGTATTGGAATTTATTTAGATTTGACCCTCGGAAAAAGGATAGTGGCGAAAATCCGTTTACACTCGACAATAAAGCTCCAACGGTAGATTATAATGATTTTATAATGAATGAAGTAAGATATAGTTCACTCTTGAGGGCTTTTCCACAAAGGGCTGAAAAATTGTTTAAAGAAGCAGAAGAAAATTCAAGGGAAAAATACGAGAAGCTTTTCAAACTTTCGCAGATAGTACCGAAAAATAAAGAATAAAAATATCCCCCGGATAAACTTCGGGGGAATGATTTTTTCTTTAAAGTTTATTTACTTT
>CADBQS010000054.1 GCA_902796915.1 uncultured Ruminococcus sp. | reverse complement strand
TTTTATGACGAAAAAGGAACTATCACAGCTTTACTATTTGAAAAAAGAAATTAGACAACAACAAAAAAGACTTCAAGAATTAGAAACCGCAGCTACATCTTGTACTTCAAAAATAACTGGTATGCCGCACGGAATGGGGATAAATGATAAAATCAGTAAATATGCGGCGCAGATAGCAGACTTAAAAGCACTTCTCAATAAAAATATTGAAAAGTGCTTTGATGAATTAAATAAAATAAATGAATTTATCAATAGTATTAATGATTCACTTATTAGACAAATCATAACATACAGATTTATATATGGATTCAGCTGGAATAAAGTTGCACATAATATAGGCGGTGGTAATAACGCTGAATGTTTAAGAAAAAAGATGTACAGATACTTAAAATATCATTAATATTTGTAAAATTTCTTGAAAATTTTACAAATATTTGTTATACTATTATAGTATTTGTTCTTTAATAAATCTGAAAAGTTTAATGTACTTTTCATTTAAACTATCTTCAATCTCAGAAGTAAAAGGAACATAGTCATACGAATTATAATCGCTTTGATTACTTATATTAAGTAATTCCTCATTCAGAGGGATAAATACTTTTTTGAAATTTTCAAAGGCGTTTTTATCTATTGTTCTGTAAATTTCCATAGGTACTAAGTTTTTGATATATTCAAAAGTATTTTTTGGAATTAATGAATAATCTTTATTTAAGATCGCTTCATCATCAAATATAATTCTGAAGCAACTATCATTAAGACTAATATTCAGTTTATGAGCAGAACAATTTTTGTTACCCAACGCAAACCCTCCTAACAAAGTACAAATACAAATTGCAAATAACTTTTTAATATTAAGCATTAAATATACCTCCAATAATATTTATATAAATATTATACTATTAAAAATTAAATAATACAATAAGGAGTGAAGAATATGCCAACAGTGCAAGAATTGCAACAAGATTTAAATAAAGTTATAGCAGAAGCCAAGGAAGCTGTTTTAAAATTCAAAGAGGATAGAAAGAAATTTGATAAAATTATTAATGAATATAAAGAATTACGAGATAAAAAATTTGATACACAAAAAAAGCAAGAATATGCTAGACTAAAAGAGAACATAAAAAATGTAGAAAAGCAAATAATGGAATATAAAGCTGAAAAAGAAGATATAGAAAACTTGTATTTTCTTGATAAAACAGGGTTTGAACAATTATGTGAATTTTTTAAGAAATCTAACCCTCAGGTAGCTGATATTCCTAGTTATATTGGAAGTAATGGAGGTAGAAATGGTTTTAGAGATTTATTGAATAACGTGGATACTGTAGAAAAGGCAAAAAAACGATTAAAGCCTTTGCATAATATTGCCAGAAAATACAGATTCAAATTTAAAAATCTTGAATTTCGTTTGAATCTCTTAAAAACAACAATTGCAAATAAAAACAATAAAATATTACAATGGAAAGAACAAAAAGATGATTTAAAAAAACAAACTAATCCATATCCAAGTGCGAGCTTTGGATATAAAATAGCACATAGTGAAAAGGTTGATTATAAGTTGTATTTAACTAAAATTGACTTATTTTATAAAAATATTAGATACAATCCCTATTTAAGTGCGAAATTATTAGATTACTACAAATTAAAACTTCAAAAGATAAAAGCAAGATTTGAGAGAATTATAGATTTTATAGATAGTTATATTTTATGTATTAAAAATTTATTTGTTATTAAACCTAATGAAAAAGACTTTATAAATGAAATTGCAGATAACATGAAAGAATTAGAGCAAAAAGAAATGACTGCTTCATTAAAAGATAAGCAAGATTTAGCAGAACAGCTTGGAATAAGTAAGTTTAGAGAATCAATAACCCAACAAGATGTTATAAATAGAGCCGATAATGGCACCGGTCAAATAAAAACATCTAACCTGACAACCCCAAATTCAGCATTTGATGAAGGTGTATACTGGCTAAAAACACCTTTTAAACAGGTAAGAGTAGAAGTAGAGAGAAGTAGCAATATAATGATATATCCGAAGTCGAAGTGCGTTGCACCAACTTATGATGTAATTTCACTTAAATTAGATAGTATTTTTGAGGATAAAGATAATAAAGAGGTTATTGAAAAAGTTATAGACCCAATAATTAATTATTTAAAGCAAACTGTACCAGTTCCGACTGAGGTTTTAAAGAATCAGAATTTGTTAGATAAAATAAAACCAATGAAAGCAGATAAAGCTGAACGAAATTTTTTAACAGATGAGCAAAAGGAAGCAGCAGCGACTCTTTGTGGAATACTAATGTTATCAGAATCACATCAATTTAGAAATCCAACACTTGGTAAATTTGAAAGAAGCAGTGTTAAAAGGGTTAAACAACTTGCTTTAAAAAGAATTGCTAATCCATTTAGTGTGGTTTATGCGAATAAATCTGGAGAATACATAAATGCTCATGCAAAAGAGTCTGATTCTGGGTTTGACAAAGCTATAATTAGTACAAAGTTTAGTTTTTATCAAAATGAACAAGCGGTAGGGGATGGTGGTCATAAGCAGACACGTCAGCTTTTAAGATGTAAGGAAATTGATGGGGACATAGCGGTTAATAAAGCTGATTTACCCGAATGGATACAGAACAAGGTTACTAATAGTGAGTCATATGTAAAGGTAAAAGATCTGGATAACACTAAAAAATATCCATTTTTTGAAGGAGACAGCAAGCAAACTATAAGAGAATTTGTAGAAAAGCAAATGAATAGAAACATGAGAGACCAATACAAAAAGCTAAACAGAACTCCAAAGACAAGAGAGTAAAATATGTCCCGCTATGTCCAGGTTTTAGTGATATAATGATATCGTGGGGTAAAACCCACAAGTCCTCCAGTAAAATTATTTTTAAATAAGAGTATAACAAAAGGCGAAATGACGCCATTTTGTTGTACTTGTTTTTTATTTGAGAGGAAGTGAGGATATAAAAAAGTCTTGCAAATATTGTGGTAGTATACACGAAGAAAATTATAAATGCAAAAAGCGACCTATGCAAAAGAAACGAATAGACGAAAGCGTGTATTTTAGAAGTAGCCAAAGCTGGCAGGATAAGCGCAAGAAAATAAAAGAACGAGATAATTATTTGTGCCAGATATGCGTTAG
>CADBQS010000053.1 GCA_902796915.1 uncultured Ruminococcus sp. | reverse complement strand
TTATAATATCAGATCAGCAGAAGCTTATCAGATGTGGTTTAAAGGAGTGACGAATCCTAATAAACGTATCTATGATATTATAAATTCAATTATTCATTATAATCCTGAAGGATTGCCAGTCATTATTAATAGAAATCCTACCATTCAGTACGGTAGTATTTTGCAAATGTACGTTGTTGGCATAAACGATAATTTTACAATGAGTATTCCGCTGCAGATACTTCGTCCTTTAGCAGCGGACTTTGATTAATATAGCTGTCAAAGTAAAACTTCTTTAATTGCTGGGAACTGCTAAAGCTCTTATAGCTACAACATAATTCGAAAGAATAAATGTGATATGCGGTCGAAAGACAGAAAAAATATAAGAGATGATATATGGAGGAAATGCCTAAGTATCTAGTTAAATGCACAATCAGCAGCCAAGCTATTATAATTAAATCATAGTATGTTCAAAATAAGAACGCTGAGCTGATCCCTCGGAGAATATATAGGAAGAGATATATAAAGATTATTTGACAAAGATCATGTTTAGATAATATAAGTATAGGTATATGCAATCCTATCTATGATATATATAATAGAAGGTTCAACGATCATCGAAAGCATAAGTAGAAATACTGAAGAAGCAAGTAGAGTAGCGCCTAATAGGTAAGGTAGTCCGTAATAAGGGCTTTAATTCATCCTTTTAAAGCGAAATGGGAAGCATGTGTTAAATAATAAAATTTTATCCCTCTATTAACTATTAAACAAAAGTAGATATTAAGCACAATAGGAGGGATAAATAATGAAAATAAATCCGTTTGTATATGACGAAGGATATATAAGTACAGGTGCTCGTAAATTATACGGAGAAGAAAATCCACATTCTAAATTAACAGAATCTCAAGTAAGAGAGATTTGTGAATTAATACAATCTGGAAAATATTTCGATACTGAAATAGCTAGAATGTACGATGTAAGTTATACCAATATTACTGATATACATAATGGTACTTTATGGAAACAAGTATCAAAAGATTATGATTTATCTGTAAAGAAAAATAAAGGTATAACAAGAGAGCAAGCTGTAGAAATATGTCAATTATTAGATAAAAATGAATTAGTTATATCTGAAATATCTGACATAACAGGTGTTGATATAGGTATTATACAAAGTATTCGTGAAAGAGAAAGTTGGAACGATGTATCGAAAGATTACAATGTTCAAAAACCAATGAGTAAAAAATTTACAGAAAAAACTATAAAAAATATACTCAAATTATTGGAATCAAAAGAAATGTCAGCTTTAGATATATCTAAAAAATACGATACCACACCTATATTTTTATCTAATCTTAAAAATGGAAAAACTAAATGGAATTATTTATTAAAAGATTATAAATTTTAATACATGAAGATATGATCTAATCTATGTTTAATAGCATAGGAGAACGGTGAAAATAGGCGACGTTCTCAATATACTAACTATCATCTCGGAGCCTTTCTATCAGGCTTGTAGAGAAGTATTTAATCCTAGAAATGCAATGTATATTAGTCATAATAATGGTTTAGCAAATAGAGATCTTTGTGTACAAAGAGATTCGGTTATTAATGCTAATACATTGAATTGGTTAGGAAGAAAATATATCAAAAATGATGCAGATAGAGTTGCTCATATACAGTCTATTCTTAAACATAATGAAGAGAATGAGATTGTTAGACGTGATGAAATAGTAGCTAAATATTCATAATTAGTAAATTCTAATTATGGCAGAACAATTTAATAAAGTCACATTTGCCAAATCCATAGTCAAAAGCTCTACGAATGTAATATTTATGCATTACTTTCATATTTGTGTGTAATCAAAACAATATAAGTTTACAAAACATGGTATTTTATCCAATTTATACCTCATTTATGTAGTGAAGACTCAACAACTACATACGATAACAAAATCAAATGTGACTTTAGAGGATATATTTTAATTTCCTTTTACCATTTGGGTATTGGGTGCTAAATCAATACCCAAATTATCGGAAAATTGTAAATCCAAACTGGATTTCAACCATATATTATAATTATGAACCTCTAGCAAGAATGATTACTATAGAGTCATTTTTGTGGTTCTTTTTCTTGTTTTGTTGGTCAAGTTGAAAAGTAGGGTTTTCAGCTAATCAACTTTATGGTTTTTGAAGAGTAACTTTGTGTTCACACCAACCACTTTCTACCACTTGAATGCAAATGGAAATTACAATCTAAGAATATAATTCCCCTAAATTATATTACTTATTTGTCTCCCAGTTTCCAGGCGTTACGTTAGGTTCGAGTCCTACTTCAAAACTTAAGGATTATAGTACTTACCTCACCAAGTACTTCACTCCTTTTGTCGATTCTAAATAAAATATCTTTCTAAACGATTCTCCGATCAATTCTTAGATGCATTTATTTAGACCGCGACGTCACACAAACAAACTAATTTGGATGAGGGCATATGAATAATTTACCGTATGAAATATTCATATAGCAAAAAATGGTAACTATTGTTTTGCCGTACAAAGTAATGGCTATCTATATCTTATGCATACGGAGACGGTTACTAATAACCTATGAATAGTAAATTCAGGATTCTTTACTATCCATATCAGGTACCTAGTTATTAAATTCTTTCAATCATTATTCCTCAAACAAACGATAGGTATTTTTCTGATTGAGCCATCGGGAATTTAATAACCTCTCACAATGCCTCGGTTTAGCATTGTGAGAGTAGAATCCTGGCTAACAAAATAATAATGTAAAAACAAAAGACGTAAAGGTTTTGTTTTTTGACATAAATCGTCGAATTATTCGAATGCTAAGATGAGTAATTCGAAGCCATAATCATTCTGGTCGATAGATTATGGAAACTCCTTCGAAAAAGAAAAATGTGCGGCACAAACCCAGGATGCT
>CADBQS010000052.1 GCA_902796915.1 uncultured Ruminococcus sp. | reverse complement strand
TTAATTAGCGGTGATATTTTAATTTTATATTTTATGACCGCCTATTGCTATATAAAAAATACATTGGAAAGTGCGTAACCTAGAATAAAAAGTTTAGGTGCGGCATTTCAGAGGGAGAGAATAGAACGAGTAATGCCAACAATCTTACTCATTTCAGAGTTACTATCTTGTATAGCACCGACTTGGAATTGCGGCATAAGCACAAATGCGGCGCAGATGGTTGATAAACAAATTAAATTTTTTCTCATAATAAAATATTGATTCCTCCGTTTTAAACTAAATGTTTTTTAAAATTTTCAAAAATTATTATTGTATCACCCCGTATTCTTTCCAACTGCTTGGGATAAAAAATAAAATCACAACTATGATAATATCTATATAGTTTGTTTGAGATCAAAATATTTTTATAGTAGTCTAAAATCTTATAAGAATCTTTGCCAATAATACTTTTAAACAAATACAGCACCACATTTATACTTTCCAGTAAAAGTTTCAAATCATCTTCTTTTTTTAAGCGTTCCAAGTAGGTATCAATTACTTTTCTTAAAAAAATCCGGTTATTCAAAAAAGTGTCCGCAACGCTTTTTACACTGCTGCCTGATGATTTAGTAGAATAAATCAATTTACAGTTAACAACATCAATCAAATATTGAGGATTATTAATTATGTAATCTTGAAAATTTTCATCAGAAAACGGATAATATTCTACTTCCATGCCCAAAACAGAAGTTATCGTATCATTTATCGATTTTTTTATCTCGTCTGTGTCTTTGCCAATTACAGCTACATCTATATCGGAAGATGGAGTAATCTCGCCACGACCGCAACCCCCTGATAAAAATACGGTTTTTATGTTGTCACTATAATCTAAGTGCTTAAACACATCTAAAAGTTCAGTTTCTATGGCAGAATAGTTCTTTTTGTATACATCAACACCACCAAAAACAGAAAAATACTCTACATAATTTTTTAGAAATAACCTTTTAAAATCTAATCTGTTGATAAATTCATAAAACAGTTTTTTATTATCTTTTAGGTTATATAAATTGTCGATGACGTCTTTCAATTTTTCTGTTGTTAAGTTGTGTGTATTACTTGGCACATACGCCTTTACAGAGCATAAAGATATAAATTCATCTGTGATAATTCTGTTTTCTAAAAGTTCAAGCAAAGTCTCAATTATTTTTATAACCGGCACAAACAAATTAAATTTATTTGCACTCAAAAATACTTCCGTTAATTTTCGGTCGTAGTCTGCTCCCAAATAATGGTCTACCTTAAAGCTACAATGCAAAGGATAAAATATTTGATTACTACTAATTATCGGTAATCGTACTTTTAAAACTTCCTGTTCCAGCTTATTGTACTGCCCAAAAGTAAAACTATGTTGATTCCTTCCTTCAAATATAGCAAATAATTCCCTTTTCGGCTTTTCAAAAGGAATCGATTCTTTGGAACTTAAATCCCACTTATCAGGGTCAAAATCAAATATTTGTTTAAGCTCATCAAGAGAACATATAGCGCCAAACTCTTCGGCACACACGGGCCCCCGAAGATGTTCTGCTCTTTCTTTTTCTGTTGCAGCCTCACTTAATATCTTACTTTTTTCAAAATCCAGAATATAGTAAGTGGGAATATCCTCTGTTTCATCGACTATAATATTCCTCGGAGCCATGTCCGTCCAAATTATTCCATTATTATATAAAGTTTCTAATATCTGTCGTATATTCTTAAAGTGAAACGCTCTCGTCTGCGCATCTCTTTCTGCCAATAGTATTTCTTCCAGAGTTCTGCCGGGCTGATATAGCATAACAGAGTAATACGTATCAAAACAAGGCATTGCAATAACGGCTAATGGGCTTACTAAAGATAAGCAGAAATCGGAATATTTAATTTTCGAGTTGATTCCAAAGCCTAATCTTTTAGACACTTCAGAAACTATCTTTTGTTCATTCTCAAATTTGCCTTTTTTTCGGGGTTGTTTCTTTTAGTAATTATATATCGACCGTCTGCTAATTGGATTTTTTTAATAAGTCCTTTCCTAACCAGTGAAAACATTCCTGCCAAATCTTTTTGATACTCTATATATAAACCAATATTTCCGTTTGAATCTTTTACTAAACAATCAATTATTTGTTTCCCGTTGGAATTTTTAGCATAAAAGCAGTAGTTCTCTCCTGTTTCAGAGAACAATTCGGGTAAACTGTTTTTTTCAACTAAGTCTATACTTTGCTCGTTAAAAAAGCCAACAGTATGTTGGGATATATAATAATCCGGTCTATCGCTATCTATGTGATCAAAAAGTGATACATCTTCGTTAAGTTTTATAGATCTCAAATAATCAGATAGAATCCGATAATCATACTTATCAATTATCTGATTTATATTATCCATTACTATTTCTTTATCATTAACACCAATTAGAAATTCAGTAATAATTAGTGATAGGTCATTAATTAAGGATTCATTGGCGTAGTAAGAAAGCGATAAACTATTAGAACTTAAAATTATCTTTTTAATCTTCAAAAAGGTTTGCTCAAAATCTCTATCTTCATTATAAAGATTTTTATAATGAAGTTTCTGCATACAATCTACCACCTCTTAGAAGCCGTTCTTTGCCCACAATTTAAGTGCCAAACGGTTTATCTTATCTCGTATTAGTATAGCATTTTTAAACACGTTATTTAATACATTTTTTGACATTTTCTTATTTACACACAATATTTTTAAGTTTAAAAAAATAATTATTCTAGACCCACAAAATCATGATTATATTTAAACCTTAATATAGATTTCACCAAACTTTTCAGCACAAATTATTTTTTATCTTTCTATTCTATGATATTTAAATACTATTTATAATTATAATTTAAAAATATCCTAAATTATTACCTGAATCAAATATATTTTTTATTAATCTTTAAAAGAGTCGATGACATAAAGGTTCTAAACTACTTTCTCATTTTCACTTTTTAATCTTAAATACTTCCAAAAGCTACAAAGTACGATAAAAACTCCCCGAAAACCCCACCCATACTGCGACACAGCTTGCGGTATTAACTGATCTAAAATTTAGCCAAGTAGGCTAAGTTTTTTTAATTTGCCTGCTAAAAAATAATCAAAGAAAGTGCGTAACCTATAAGAAAATTAGGTATTGACACTTTAAAAGGGGAATTTAGAATATGGCATCTTAAATGCTTTGCAAAAATAAATTTTGATACATAAATACTTTGCAAATTGGCTTTATATTATGCAGAGCATTTTTTAATACCTGATTTTATGAGCAGAGTTTTGCACTTCCGGTGTAGAGCTCTGCTCTTTTTTTAGGTTAAAAGAGGACGA
>CADBQS010000051.1 GCA_902796915.1 uncultured Ruminococcus sp. | reverse complement strand
AAGCATTACTGCAAGCAAATAGAAGAAATTTTTTAAAATCTCATAAAGAAGACATAATATACAAAATTGGTAGTGATAGTAAATTAAGCTTTTTGGGCAAAGATTGGAATAAAATATTGGAAGAATACAAAATAACATATAAATTATTTGATAATATGAAAAAATTTAAAGATGAGAATGTTTATATTTGGTGCAATTCTGAAGATAAACAGTATGCATATAATGGTAAAGAGTATTTTACTCCTCAGCAAGTAATATCTGTATTAGACGAATTTAAAGAAAAAGGAACGTTGCCAGAAAAATTTAAAATTGATACAAAATTTAAAACAATACAAACTATAAAAAATGCAAATAAATTTTTAGAGGAACATAAAAATGACAGTGTTTGGCAATTTGACCAAAAAGCGGATTGGCAATATTGGCCAGAAGGCGCAAAGTATATTAAATTTAAAATAGAGGATATAGAAAAGTTAAAGAATGAAAAAATCTATATATGGTGTAATGAAAAAAATGAGCCTTACAAGCATAGCAGTTATCCATCATTAATGAATAAAGATGATATTTTAAATGAAATAAGTACAGGGGAATCCCGTGAGGTTGATACTAGCAAATCTAAAGATAAGGTTATTGGCAATCGTAGAGCGTACTTTAAAAATCTTGAAAAATCTATATACGATGGTTATTTCGCTAAATTTAAAGATGGTAAAAAAGCAAGTTTCTGGACTATGCATGAAGATGATACTATTCGTAAGTTTAAGACTGATGGTTGGGTTCCGGGATTAAGAGAATGGAAGGAATCAGGAGAAAATTATCCTGTTTTGGATATCCAGAGTGGGAAATATAAAGATTTTAAAGGTGGAAAAGTTTATAAATGGTGTGACCCAAATGGCAAGTCATACAAAAAAGATGTATGGTTAGATGGTTCAAAGATTGTGGACATGGTAAAAAATGCCTTTGACAAGGGAGTTATGCCAGAAGAGTATAGGTGATAGTTGATAGTAATTTAAATAGGAGGTGAGAAAATGTTTCTGGGTAAATTAATAGTGCTGTGTATATCGGAAAGCACAATATTATATAAAACTATTAATCTTGTGAATTTGTTAGTTGAAAATCATGCAGATGTTCATGTGATAATGACAAAAAAAGCAGCTAATCTTATAAATCCTATTATATTTGAATCTATAACGCATAATAGATGTTTGGGCAGTAAAGATGCTTTAAATAATGAATTTGAAGATGAAATAGCTACGTTGATAAAGAGTACGGATTTAATATTAATATCTCCGGCATCTGCTAATATGATTTCAAGCCTATCAAGAGGAATGGCAGATGATATATTGACCAAGACTGTTTTATCTTGTGATTGTACAAAGCTTGTAGCACCTGCTCTTAGTGCAAGTGTTTATAAAAATCCAATAGTTCAGGACAACATAGATATATTAAAGGCATATGGATTTGATATTATAGATACAAAATTAAATAGTATTAAGAACTCAAGCTTAGTATTTAATGATTATATGGCTTCTGAACAGGAAATATTTGATTATTGTGAAAAATATCTTTTTTATAAGAAAGACTTACTTGGAATGAAAGTATTAGTTACAGCAGGATCTACAATGGAAATAATTGACCCTATGAAATGTATTGTTAGTTCATCGACGGGTAAGACTGGATATGAGATAGCAAAGGTGTGTATGCTACGGGGTGCAGATGTAACATTAGTTACTGGTAAAACTAATTTGAATAAACCTAGTTTTATAAATGTAGTAGAAGTACTAAGCTCAAAAGATATGTTTATGGCAGTAAATAAAATATTTGATAAGCAGCATATAATAATAAATGCAGCAGGGATTGTGGACTATGCACCAGATAGAAGCAATTTGCGTAATTTAAGTACATCAGATGATTTCTTTACTATGAGGTTGAGAAAAAATCCTGATTTAGCACAGTACTTAGGTGAGAATAAAACCGATAAACAATTTATATGTAATGCTTCAATGGAAACGCATAATGTTTTTGAAAGTGCTAAGAAAGAACTTTATGAAAAAAATCTTGATATGGTATTAGTAAGTAGTTTAAAGTCTTTGGGTACGGAATTTACAAGTAATACAGAAATAGCAACAATAATAACAAAGAGTTCGGAAATAAAGCTCAATAAAATGACAAAATATGAAATGGCTCAAAAGGTTATAGACCAAATCTTGTTGGAAATAAATTTATAATAAGATTAAATAAGGTTATTAAAATTAAGGTGAAAAGAAGGAGAATAATTTGAAATTAAAAGAAAATAGAATGAAAAATATAGTAATAATAGGTACAGGAGGAACAATTGCTGGTACAGGAGAGCAAGGAAAGACAGCTTTATATAAGGCTGGGCAGATAAATGTTGGTACTCTTACGGCTAGTGTGTCAGATATAAATAATATTGCTAACATTACAACTAAAGATATATTGAATGTTGATAGCTGTGATATAACTTGTCAAGATTGGATTTTACTAGCAAAAACGATAAATGAATTATCCCAAAACAACAACATTGATGGCTTTGTTATAACGCATGGTACAGACACGTTAGAAGAAACTGCTTATTTTTTAAATCTTACGCTGAAAACCGATAAACCTGTTGTACTTACAGGCTCTATGCGTCCTGCTACAGCGATGAGTCCTGACGGTCCATTTAATTTATATCAAGCAGTAGCTCTTGCGAGAAGTGATGAAGCGGTTGGCAAAGGGGTATTGGTTGTATTTTCGGATGGCATATACGGAGCAAGAGATATACAAAAAATAAACAGCTATAAAACTGATGCATTTAGTCATAGGGATTTAGGAAGCTTAGGGTTTATGAGAGATGATAAAGCATATTTTTATAATATTTCTAATAAATTGCATACAAAGAATACTGAATTTAATTTAGAAAATATTAAATCATTACCTCATGTTTCAATAGTGAGCTTTTACGCCGGAGCGGATATTAGAATACTTGATTATGTATCTAAAATATCAGATGGAATAGTAATTGCCGGAGCAGGATGTGGTGGATGTAGTATAAAGTGGAATGAAAAAATAAAAGAGATAGCGCTAAATGGGGTACCAATTGTTAGAAGTTCAAGAATTTCTAATGGATTGGTTACAAGTGATGATATAGAATCTTCAGAAAGAGAAGTATTTGCAGATACATTATCGCCGCAAAAAGCAAGGATACTTCTAATGTTAGCTTTAAATGAGACCAAGGATATTAAAGAAATACAAAAAATTTTTAATAAGTATTGATAAATCAGAGAGTTGTGATTAACATATTAAGTGAGTTTTAAATTATAAAAGGAAGCTTAATGTTAAGGATAATTTCAGGTAACACTATAGTATTATCTTTATTATGGAGGCAAACTTAATGATTAAAAAGATTATTAATTTTAAAACAATTATTCTTACAATTAGTCTAATCACAATTTTTATGCCTATTTTTAATATAATAATTTCTGCAGATAATAATGATACTATAAAGATAACAATATACCATACAAACGATATGCATGGTAATGTTAATAGTGTTTACGATCATGGTAATTTAAAGCAAATCGGGCTTGACGTAATTAAAAGTGTAAAAAATTCAACAAAAAATTCTATTCTTATAGATGCAGGAGATGCCCTGCAAGGAACAGCTTTAGGTAAATATAGTAAAGGTATTGATATTGTAAGCCTCATGAATGAGGCTGGTTATGACGGCATGACACTTGGTAATCACGAATTTGATTACGGCAAAGACACCGTAAAGAGGTGTGCACAGGAAGCTAAATTTCCTGTTGTATCGGCCAACATATTAGAAAATGGAGAAGTATTTTTAAATGGAATAAATGGAAATAATGGTTGTAACTTTATAAAAGAAATTGAAGGTAAAAGGATTGGCTTTTTCGGTATTACTACCGAAGAAACAACTAGAACAACGATTCCTCCGAATTTGGAAGGTATAGAATTTAAGGATGAACTTGAAACAGCCAGAGAAGAAGTAAAGAAATTGAAAAGTGAGAATGTCGACGCTATTGTTGGAATAGTTCACATTGGAGTGGAATCCTCTACGCTGATTACAAGCAGAGAAATAGCTAAAAATGTTGACGGTATAGATTTATTAATAGACGGTCATAGCCATACTAAGATGACAGAAAAAGTGAATAATACAATAATAAATCAAACAGGGGCGACATCAGTAAATTTAGGTAAAGCAGAGCTTTCGTTTAAGGGTAATAAATTAAAAGTAAATGCAGAAATTATACCTGCACAAGAAATTGGAATAAACTATACTCCAGACAGCGATATAAAACAACAATACGATAAGTTATATGCAAAAATATCTCCGACTTTAGAGAGGGTTATCGGAAAAACTGAAAGCGTACTTTACGGGGGTATGTATGGCGGAAAGAATATAAGTAGATTTATGGAAACTAATCTTGGAGATTTAATATGTGATGCCATGGTTTGGAGCAGTAAAGAAATTTTATCTGACGAAAGGTTTTCAAATATGCCTATTGTTGCATTTGAAAACGGAGGGGCTGTACGTTCAAAAATAGGATTGGGATATATAACAATGGCAGATGTGTTAAATGTATTGCCACTTGATAATAAATTAACTGTACAAATAATAACACCTAAAAAGCTTTACGCAATACTTGAAAGAGGAGTAGGAAAATTAACTCCTCCCAAAAAATCGGGAGAGCCATATACAGGCCCGTTTGGTGGCTTTCCTCAAGTTAGTGGAATAAAGATGATTGTAGATTTATCAAAAAATAGCTACAATTATGAGGAAAATACTGGGGGAGAGAGAATAAGTAGGTTAATCCTCACAAACTCTGATGGGACAGAAGGAGAGCTTCTCTCTAGGGATGACGATAATACAAAAATAATTTTGCTTTGTAATGATTATACAATATATGAATTTCCGTCTATAACGAATGAAGAGATAAGCGTTAAAGGTGAGTATTTATCTGATATTTTGGCTAAATACATCACAGAATTAACTTTTAATAATGGTGGAAGATTTAAATATAATATAAACAATAAAAGGGTTTTAATGGATAACAATCAAAATGATGATATAAAATTTGATGGTAAAATAAAATTAAGTGATGTAAATGGAGCGATAAGCAATAAAGAAATAGAATTAAGTATAGATAACTCTGACAGCATAGTTACAAAATCAGACGATAATGGGGAAATAGTTATTAGCTTTAATAGTGGAGGACATATTATAAAAATTCTCTATAATAATATGATGAATGAAGTATACCTTAATAATATGATATCGATTAATGAAGTAAGTTCTACCTTAACAGACAAGTCAGAAAAAGAAGTAATAAGTGTTATAAATATTATTGACCAGATAAATAATGATGATATATTAAATAAAAAAGGAATTTTAGAATTTGCAAGAATTTCGTATGATAGTCTTGGTGAGGATAATAAAAATAAAATAATAAATTACAGTAAGTTACAAGATGCTGAGAAGCAATATGAAAATGGGGTTACGATAGTTAATGAAAAAATATTGATAACTATTATTATAATATTGTCAATTTTATTAGCTTTAGTTTGTCTTGTAAAAATAAGCCAAAAGAAAAGTGATTGAATTGTGGGTTTTGTGCATTTAAGACTGTTGTGGAAATAATTATCTAAAATGCATATGTTTAAATAAATTTTTGTTAATTTATATAATTTTTAAGGAATTAAGAAAAACGTATTTACTTTATTTAAATTTAATGATAAAATTATATGGAGATAAAGTTTTGTCGTAAATTTATTTAAAAGGAGTATGAGTATTTTGAAAAAAATAATTTTAAAATGTTTGGCTTGTGTGTTATTGGGTGGTATATGTTTTTCAAGTAATTGTAATATTAATAAAGCGAGAGCTATACCTAAAGATAGCATGATTGTTTTTGTATCACCTTATTCGCCAGATTATAAAACAGTATCTTATACAAATCCTCAGGATAGAGATCGTGTTTATTTGATTGAGAAGTATTATAAGGATGTTTTGATTCTTAGAAAAACATTTAATTATGGAAACCCTACAAAAGAAGAATACGAGTATATACGTTCGTTTACTATTGAAGATTTAACTCCTGCTCAACGTGCTAGATTAGGAATATAATTAAAAGATAGAAAATTTGATTGTATATAAATTTTACAATAATATTATATTACGAAAGGGTTTGTGTTAATGTTTAAACAAAAAGTTTTTAAATGCTTAGGTATATTGTTGTTAGGAGGCATGTGCTTATTTAGTACAACAAGTGTTAGTGCACAAAAAACTTTGCCTAAGAATCCTCGGATAGTTTTTGTTTCTCCGCATTCACCAAAATGTAAAACAATTTACTATCTTAATCCGCACGATGCCCAAAGAGTCATTAAAGCTGAAAAGTTTTATAATGATATTAAATTTTATAAGGAAGATTTTGACAATGTACCAATTGAGGAAGCTAAACGAATAATGGATGCTCACTTTCCTACAGAACATTTTCCACCAAAATTACGATTCAGATATGGTTTATAAATTATTAGTATATAAGCCCTAAATTGTAGAATAATAATACTCAAAAGGATGTGATTATTATGAAGATTACGCCAAATGAGTATTCTAAGATGACAGAAAAAGCTTCACCAAACAGTAAGCTATGGAAAGATATTCTGTTAGCATTTGTTTCAGGCGGAATTATTTGTACGATTGGTCAGGTGTTACTTAATGTATACATGAATTTAGGATTAGAAAAAAAGGATGCCTCAACATTGGTATCGGTAACATTGGTAGCATTAGGAGCACTTTTGACAGCGCTTAATGTTTATGATAATATAGCCAAGCATGCCGGAGCCGGTACATTGGTTCCTATAACGGGATTTGCTAACTCAATCGTAGCTCCTGCTATGGAGTTTAAGAGCGAGGGGCATGTTATGGGAATAGGTGCGAAAATGTTTGTTATATCTGGACCGGTATTGGTGTTTGGTATAACAGCATCTATAGTGTATGGCATAATAGTGTGGTTGTTCCATTTATATTAGAATTATATTTGTATTTAAAATTTATAAAAATAAAAATTATCTTATTATATAAATAGAAACGCCTCTAATGTAGTTATTGGAAGTCTCCAAAATTTTATTCCTTTACTTTTTTCATAAATCTTATTTTATAAATTTAAAACTTTGAGCATTTGTATTTTTACCTTGCCAACATTGAATATTAGTTCCATTTTTACAATTTCCATCATATACATCCATATATAATCTATTACATTTAGAAATAATATTATAATATCCATTTTCTTTAGGGATTATATACCATTTCTGAGCATCCGTACTGTTATTTGAATATTGTTGAATATTTGTTCCGATTTGATGGTTTGCACCTTGTACATCTAACATTAACCCTGAACATTTAGCTTTTATAGTATACCATCCGTTTGGATTATATTTAATTTCAAATTTTTGAGCATTAGTTCCATTCTTATCCCATAATTGCACATTACCACAAGATTTTTTAGTTGCATTACCTATGTCTACTACTTTATTATTGCCTATTGCACTTACTGTTTGATATGTACCATTTGGTAATATGTTGTCATTTCCATTTGTTATAACTTTTTTTACGATATTAGTATTAAATTCTTTACTATTAGGCCAATAAATATTATTTTCTCTCCAATTTAGAAAATTAATTTTAGCTTCATTAAAATTAAAATAATCATTTTTCATCCAATCATTGTAAACATTTTCGATATTTTTAGAATGGTCATATTTATGTTTATTTTGGTTAACAGTATGACATAGAGAAGATAAATTATTAATTCTGTAATAATATAATTTATTTTCTATAGTTTTAATTACTTTAGCTTTTGGGAAACAAATCATATTAAAAGCTTGGTCTTCACACATACATGTTCCATCTAAAAATTTTATATTGTTACCTTTTATTAGTTTAGTTTTGTATAGCTCACTCCATACATTTAAAGTAGGTATTTTAAATTGTTGTTTCGTAGTTAAATCATCATTAAATTGCATGAAAATCTATTTTGAATTATTATTAAAACCATAAGAACTATGAACAAGAATATCGGCATTTACCTCTTTAGCTTTTCTGTAACATATTTCGCATGCATGAATATCTAATATATCATCAGCATCAACGAATTTTATGTATTCACCTTTAGATTCCTCTATTCCTCTGTTCCTTGCAGTTGCCGAACCTTGATTTTTTTGATTAATAACTTTAATTCTTTTATCATGTTGACTATAACAATTTAAAATATCAATGCTTCTATCAGGGGAACCATCGTTAATACATATTATTTCTATTTCTTTTAATGTTTGATTGATTAAACTATCCAAACATTGAGAAATAAATTTTTCAACTTTATAAACAGGTATGATAATGGACACTTTAGGATTTTCTATAGAAATTTCTTTTTCAGCATAAATGTTGCTATGTGGTAAAATAAATAAGCTAAAAATTATAAATAAATTAACAATTGTCTTTTTCATAATTTCCTCCGTAAATATTGATTTAGCATCTTGATATTATAAGTATATAACATAATATTGTCAATTTACAAAAAAGCTATTTATTATCATTAAACCTATATTTAGTTTATTCCCAATAAGAGTTAGCTATTTGAAATAAAGTACTATATCTATCTGAACATTCAGATAAAAATTCTGTAAAAAAATCTTCTACAATTTTATCGTTTTTTATTTTTTTTAAGTATTTAAAAATTAATGTTTGTAAATCTAACAATAATAAATCATACTTTTTAGTTTGATCAAAACATTTTATTGCTTCCTTTTTAAATCTGTTTTTATCTTTATAAAAAAGACTTATCATTATAGACTTTGCCATGTTTATATCTTTATCAGGATGGTTAATGTATTCGTCAACTTCTTCTTTATTTTCTATATCACAAAGACACATGTATTGATATTCTTCCATGTTAGGATAATTACTAAGTGCTTTTTGGTATAGTTTATTTAAATCTTGAGAATCATTTTTTTCTATAGGCTTAATTCCTTTAGGTAAATTAATAGTATTATTTGGTATACTTTTTTTATTTGTTTTATATATTTTTCTCAATTTTTCAGGTATGTCTTTGAGATTAATCTTAACGCAATCTAAGTGTTCATAGTTTATACAACATTCATCTACTACAATATTTCCGAAAATAGATTTGTGATATTCTGAAATTGATACTGGTCTAATCGTAACACATCTTGCCATTTTACCAGATAAAGTTGCAGCGCATACTTTATGATGGCCATCAATAATAAGTCCAGGACCTATGTAAGGCTTATAAACAATGGCTCTGGGTGCATTTTCAAAATCTTTATATTTGTCCAAATAATAATTTACTCTTTCCTCAGAATGGCAAAGTGTATTTTCTGTTGAGTAAAGCTATAAAGGATATTTAAATAAATCAAATGGTTGATAATATTGGTTATCGTCTGTATGCAACTGGATTATTTCCCTTGCAGAAGAAATATGATCGGAATAATTATTCCAAAAAAATGAATCTCCGTTTGTAGGGAAAGCCAGCATATCTGATATAACGTATAAACCACTATCCAATAAAGATAAAAGAGGTTTAATTTTAGAGATGAAATCATCTAATCCATTGAATTTATCATTTACGCTATCTCTTATTTCTTTTAAAGAAGGATGATTAATATCTTTAATAGAGTATGCGTGCTTTAATATTGCTGAGCAAGTAGGGCACATTGGTATACTGAAATTTACTAATGGAATGCCGTCTAAAAGGAAGTTATAAATAGTTGTATCATATTGCTTTTCACATAGTTTTAGTGTAAGTCTACTACTTACTTTGATATTGATAAGTCTGCTGTCTAAAGTATATTTATTAAGATATTGTATATTTTTGGGAATATAGTAAATATTGTCAAAAATTTTAAATTTTCCTTTATACTATAATAGTAATTAATTGGTACATAAGTTATTATAATATAAAATATCAGTTATTACAATATTAAAAATACTCTTTGCTTGTGCTTTTATGGGCAAGTAAAGAGTGTTTTTTATAGATTATTAGAAACTGTAATTTATTACAGTTTTTATAATCTATATATTGGAGGTTATTAAGGTGAAAGAGGAAGTAGATGTGGAAATATATTGGTGTAAAAAATGTAATGTTCCTGTTATCAAAGAGATAAACAATAATGGTGGAAAATGTAATTATTGTCATGGAGATTTATTTTATTTAAGTAAAGATATAAGGCCGGTATTTCCCGAAGAGAGATTACTGTTTGAAATAATCAATGATTGTCCAATGAAATATTATAAATGTAGCGTATGGAGAGTTAGAGGCAAGTATTGCATAGATGGAGAGAAATTTAATATTAGCCCTATTAAACTTAATTTATTAGATACAGATGAGATAAGAAAAAAATTAAAAATATATAGTGAAAATAATGATTATAAATATTTTAATATGTTTATATCAAAATTTATAGACGTAAATAAATCAAGATTAAATTATATAAAAAATGAAGCAATGTACTTTATAAAAGAAATAGTAAAGAAGTATCCTAATGAAGCACCGGTAATTTCATTTTCAGGAGGAAAGGATTCAACTGTAGTATCAGATTTAGTAATTAAAGCACTATCCAATGCAAGTGTACCTCATATATTTTGCGATACAACTCTTGAAGATAAGTACACGATAGAATACGTAAAAAGAATTAAAAGTAATAATCCGAAAATGCTTATTAATATATGTAAAAATAATGACCATAACTTTTTTGATATATGTGACGACATAGGCCCTCCAAGTAGATACATGAGATGGTGTTGCACTATGTTTAAAACTGGACCTATAACTCAATTATTAAACAGAATGTTTCCTAATAAGAATGTAATTTCATTTATAGGAATAAGAAAATGCGAATCTTCGATTAGAAGTAAATATAAACGGGTAGAGAAAAGCTCATCTACTGTAAAAATAAGAAAACAGCGTTCTTGCTCTCCAATTTTTTATTGGAAGGACGTAGATGTATGGCTTTATATTTTGTCAGAGAAAATAGATTTCAATTATAACTATAGAATAGGAAACAGTAGAGTAGGATGTTGGATGTGCCCTAATTCCGGAGATACACAATATTTTATGAATAAAATATATTTACCGAAAGAAGCTGAGATGTGGCGTAAGCATTTAATAAATTTTGCCGTAAAAACGGACAAAAAGGACCCAATTGGATATGTTGATAGTAAACAATGGACATTTAGAAGAGGTGGAAAAGGGCTTATATCGGCAAAGGACGTGGATATATACCAATCCAGCTGTACAAAAGAGGAAAATGCAGTTATTTATAAGTTAAATAAACCAATAAAAGATTGGTTTTATACGTTATTTATACCATTCGGAAAGCTATCGAAATCTTTGGGAAGAAATTTACTTAACGAGGTAATATGCTCTGATGTGAAATCAAAATTTCCTATTCTATCGATACAACCATATTCAAATGAAGAAAATGATTTTTCCGTAAAGATAAAATCGCTTGGCTCTGCGAATGATAAATTAATACATAAACGAGTTAAAAATCAAGTTATGAAATATAATGCGTGTAGGCAATGTCTAAAATGTGAATCTGTATGTACTAGAGGTGCAATAAAGATAAGAGATGGAAAGTATACGATAGATGAAGAAAAGTGCATACATTGTGGAATATGTATGGATTCAAAGTTTATACATGGTGGATGTATGATGTGTGGAATTTTATCTGTTTCAAAGAATGGAGAGAAGTAAATTGAAGTTTTTAGATATTAACTGTAATAAATTAGACAAAAGAATATTGAATGCAAGAAATAAGGCTATGAAATTATTATTTGAAGAAGATGATTTTATGGGGTTATCTAAAAGAAGTACAACATTTTCTTTTATAAAATGTACTTTAATAGAACCTGGCTTAATAGATATTAATAATGAAAATCAAATATCTATTTTAGATGAAGAATTAATAATGATAAACAAATGTTTAGGTTATATAAATAATTGTATTCATAGTTATAAAAATGTAAATTTTTCAGAGGTATATAATAAGTGTTCTAATTTTGGTATATGCAAGGAATTAGTAACTTTTTATTTAGCATTTAAGATAAAAGAAAATATTAGATATATAATTATTTATAAAAATAATAAAGTAGAATGTGATATAAATAGCATATTATTAGAGCAAATTGAAAAATTCTCTGAGGAATATAGCTTTTATATAAGTGACAGATATAAAGAAGATGAGCAAATAATTAATGCTTTGATAAATAAATTTAATAAGAATTTTAATTTAAACAAAAATAAGAATATATACCATAATTTAATGACGTTCATACAAAATTGGTTTTGGAGGTTGCCTAATTATTCAAAGCAAATAAATAAAGAATATATTGGTAATTTAAGTTACAAGGAAAATATAAGCATAACTGCAAGAAAATTAATTAGGCTTTTAAAGATGTATAATATATATCCATACGATTTTTTCTCTAACAAATTAAAAGATATATATGTTAATGAAGATATTATTAATAATATTTATAATGATAAAATATTTATATCTAATACTGTAAACAATTTAAAGAAAAAGCTCATAATTGATATAAACAATATATTTAAGGATTATATAGGAGAAAATATAATAACAAAACTCCAAAATTGGCTTGAAAATTTGAATTATAATATAGATTTATATGAGCTTGATATTAATGAAAAAAGCTTTATATCTTACATAAAAAATATACAAGAACCAGATGACAAGTTAATAGAATCACTTGGAAAAATGATAACGGGATTATCAATTAATGATTGGAATGACGATACACCTTATAAATTTATAAACGAAATTATTAATATAAAAAAATGTATCGAAGAATTTAAGATTGATAGCAATGATAATTACTATCAAATATCTCTTAAAAAGTTTAATGAGGAAATTAATAAATTAATATTACCTATAAAACAAGAAAAATTTGAAAGTGAGTTATTAAAAGACATAATTATTTCTCATATGAATGATTTCAAAGGTAGCCTGTCAATTGGAGATATAAAACAGGTATTATTAAATATAGTAATTTCTTGGAGTAGTGTATTATGATATATTTTGATAATGCAGCAACAACATTTCCAAAACCGGAACAGGTATATAAAAATATGGATGAATTCTATAGAAAATATGGAATTAATCCGGGGCGTGGACAATATAAAATATCACATAAAGTCAATAATATGATTAATGATACTAGAAATAAATTACTTAAACTTTTAAATGGAAAAAATTTATATAAAGTAATTTTTACTCCTTCTGCTACAATATCTTTAAATACAATAATTCAGGGATTAGAATATAGAAATGGAGAGAACATATATATTTCACAATTTGAACATAATTCTGTGCTTAGGGTATTGAATTTAATAGGAAAAAAGTGTAAAATTAATGTAATACCTGTAAAATTCGACGTAAACAACCTGAGCTTTACGAGTAGTGAGATAAGAAAACAATTTGAAAAATATAATCCGTCAAAAGTGATAATATCACATGTTAGTAATTCCTTTGGAATAGTTACGCCAATAGAAGAGATATTAAAGTATTCTAAAGAATATGGAGCGATAAATATTGTTGATGGCTCGCAATCTGTAGGATTAATTGATATTAATCTTTTAAAAAGTAATATAGATTTTTTAGTATTTGCCGGACACAAAACATTATATGGTCCTTTTGGAACAGCAGGATTTTTGATGAAAAATGATACATATCTTAAACCTTTGATATTTGGCGGTACTGGTATAGATTCTGCGAATTTAGATATGCCAATTGAAATACCAGTACGTTATGAGGCAGGAAGTATGAATGTACAGGCTATATCAGGGCTCAATAGTTCACTTAGTTGGATAGAAGATAAAGATATATCTAATTTAAAACAAAAGGAAATTGAAATAAAATCTAAACTAATTGATTGTATTAATTCATATTCGAATATAAAAATCTATGGGTTAAGTAAGGAGTCAGTAGGAATAGTTTCATGTACGTTTGATGGATACTCTAGTGCTGAAATAGGGAAAATTTTTGATAAATTTGATATAGCTGTAAGGACAGGACTACATTGTTCACCGTTGTCGCATAAATTATTTGGAACATTTCCTAATGGTACGGTAAGATTTAGCCTTAGCTATTTCAACTCAATAACGGATATTCTAGAACTGGATAGGGTGTTAAAGTATATTTGTGACAATTAATGATGATGATTATGCAAAAATGAAAAATAGAATATTTGGTTATATGAGAAAAGATATGATAAATCATATAAAAAATAATGAAGAAATATGTAAATTACCTATGCTGGATGAATTAGATAAGAATGAACTTTATGATAGATATGGGGTAAGTAAAAATTCATTTTGGAGAAATTATATAATAGATATAAATAAGGATTTTAAGTTAAGCGATTTTGAAGATTATAATTATAAATATATGTATACGCCAAAGATATTTAGGTTTAATGATAAATATTACATAGAAAAGTTAAGAAATAGAAACTCAAAGGGAACTCAAGATAATAATTTAATTGCTAATATATCTAGTAAACTTTTTGAGAAAAAGATAGATGTAAAATTAAGCTATCAGAAAATATATTGTATAAATGAAAATAGTAATTACAAAATAAAATTTAAATATTTTAGGTATTTAGATTGATAAGTAAGTGATATTTTATGGGAAAAGTAATTTTTGTATGTTCAGAAGATGTAAATAGTATAGAAGTAAATAACTATATAGCTAGTATATTTAAACAGTATAGTAGTTATATTCATCTTGTGCCAACGGAAGATTATAAAGAGATAAGAAAGCAAGATTTATATATTAAATTTGCTGAGTTATCAGATTCAAAGCTATATACAATAAGTGAGTATAAAAATAAAATTAATAAAAAGATTTGCTTATGCGAAGATATAATAGGTAGATACGATGAGATGTATATATTAGAATCTTTAATATCAGATGAATATCAAGAAAATAAGTATTTTAAAACGTTCTGTAAGCAAAGAAAAGACATATTTAAACTTTATGATTACTTAATATTTAATGGTATTAAGAAAATAAGTAAAGAAGTTCTTGATGATATAAAATCCGATTTTTCTACTTTTGATTATGAAATATTTAATTTATATAATAAATTTTTAGATAAGTTAAAAGAAAAATCATTCTATATGGAAAATAAAGAATATGATTTATTTCAAACTAGATTAAAATCAGAAATAAAAAATAATGTTAATAATAATGAATTGATAGTTTTAGATGGTTTTATATTTTTAAATAATGTATCTCATTATATAGCCCAGTACGCTATTACACATAATAAAGACATATATTTTATTTTAAAATTTAATCCTAATGATTTAGATAATAGATTTATTTATGAACGCTATAAAAATACATTAAAATGGTTTGAAAGCTTTAGTGAGATAGTATTTATAGATTCAAATAAAACTTGTAATTCAAAATCTATTAATTTTGTGAGAGAAAATATATTTAAAGAAAATTTTAATAATACTAATATCCCGAAATGCGAAGATATAAAAATAATAAAGCCATTTAAAAGTAGTTACGATGAGCTAAATTTCTTAGCTAGGGAGATAGGTAATTATATTAAGAATAAAAACATTAGTGATGTATCTGAAATAAAAAATATTATAAAGAATGATATAGCTATTATACGTCCACCTGGTTGGAATGAACATTCATATAAACTTAAATCTATATTTGAAACAGTAGGAGTGTTTGTTTATAACGGTACAGATACAGGTGGAATAGATAGAGCAACGTTTAAGAATGTATATTTTTCTGAGGATCAATTTTTAAATGAAGATGTTAGATATAGTGACGGTAATAAGGTAAACATATACGACAAAAGGTATATATTTAAAAGTTATTTTAATAATTTGAAAATAGACACAAGACCTAGGAGTATTACATCATTTCCAATAGGACAATACATAAAACAAATATATTCTATTATAACTAATGGAATTACAATACAAGGATTTGAAAAGTTAATTTATTCTAATTGGAATTATCATGTTAAATCCGAGAGAAAATGGGATAAATTTATTTCACAATTTAAACATATACAAAGCTATCTTGAAGACGGCGTCAAAATAGAAGATTGGATTGAAAAGATAAAAAATCTTATTAAATTAAAGAAATCCATAGAGAATAATAATATTTTTAAAGATCATTTTCTTTATAATATAGATTCTGAAAGCATGGAGTTTTTTATTAAGATATTGGAAAATTTAAGATTTATTATAAGTAAATTGAAAAAAGGAACTAGTATTAAAGAGCATATAAAATTAATGAAGGATTATGTGTTTTATTTTAATAATTATAGTTTATCTGAGAGTAAAGACACTGAAAAAGAGGTAGTAAAAAAGTTGATGATAGCCGTAGACCAAATATCAGCTAATTCCGTATTGAAAGAGGTTGACATAGATTATTTTTCTAAAAATATAGAATTTATGCTTGAAGATTGGCAACGAGAGAATTTAATAAATAATAAAAATGATTTCTATGTTAATGAAATTAATTTAGATAACATAAAAAGTTTTAAACATTGTTTTTTAGTTACATGCGAAGAAGGAAAATATCCTAAATACTATAATTATAATTTTCCTTTTACGAAAAATATAATTAATATATTATCTAATCCGAGGTACAAAATAAATGTTCCTCTTGCTGAGATTTATGATGAAAAATATCATATAGAATTAGAGAAATTTCTATTTAAAAATATGCTTGATTTTACAAAAGAAAAATTAGTTATTACATACACGCAATATAATAAAAAAGGAAATGATATATCGTCTATTTATGTAGAAGATATAGCTACATTATTTAATAGTAATGTTAATAATATATCGATATCGGATAAAAAGATTTTTGGAAATATATTATTTATAGAAAACGTACCTGAATTTAAAATCTCTAGAAAAGATTATACAATTTCTGAAGTTATGGCTTATAAGTTATGTCCGATATTTTTTAGGCATTTTATATCTGAAGTAAATGTACCGTATGAAAGCATTGATAATATAAAGATATGTTTTGAAAATATACTTTTTATATCTACGATAAATAAATTTTGTGATGAGAATTTTAAGCAAGATAAAGTATATTCTATATTTGATACGGAGGTGATAAACAGAATTATAGATGCGTTTGATTTTGCTTTTAAAGAAAATATTAAGTATTTTGGATTTCTTACAAAAGGCGAAATAAATAGCGTAAAAGAGAAATGCATATATAGAATAGAAAATTTTATATATGATAATGCAATATCTAAAAGTGATTGTTCTTATTTTAGAATATTACCGTATGAAAATAAGTATGTAGAGATAGGAGATAAAAGATTAATAATAAAAAATAATAATTGTATAATTCACAGGGACAAAAGGATTATATTTCCTTATGACGTATATATGAATTTTGGTGTACGTAAATCTGAAAAATATAACAAGAGAATACCAAGTAATGACTATGAAATTCTTAGAAATTTAGATGAAAATAGATATAGATGTGACAGAATAAATCTTGTAACACAGCTAATTTATAACTTTACTAATAAGATAATAAATAACGTGGATTGTAACCGTACGATAAAAACTATAAGAAGTATTATTTATGAAATAGAGAATATGGATTTTAACTCTGTTAAAGGTATTACTAGTAGTTATTGTAATTATTGTAGATTTTATTGTATATGTAAGAATAAAAATAGAGGAATTAGAGGTGATACATATTGAATTTTAAAGATATTAACAATATAGTATCAAACCATTCCTTGACAGAAAATCAGTCATATATTGAAAAACAAGATGTGTATCCTAGTTATATAAGAGCTAGTGCAGGTACTGGAAAAACAGAAATAATGATAAATAAGGTAATCAGATTAATAAAACAACGTAAAACTGATATATCAAGATTGTTTATAATTACATTTACAAATAAATCAATAAACGAAGTTTCCAGTAGATTAAAATCAAGGCTTTATTATAAATTTTTACTTGAATATAATAACGGAAATCTAAATGAAGCTAAATATATTAGAAATCAAATAGAAAAATTTAAATCTTCACAAGTTTCAACCATACATAGCTTTGGTAAAACATTAATAAATAGATATGGTATATACGCAGATATACCTCCATCATTTGAGATAAAAAATTTTAAGATAGAATCATTAGATATAATAAGAAAGAATGTATCTAAATACGATGAAGTAATTAATTCACTTAAATTAGACGAAGGCTATATAAGAAATATAGTCCAGCGAATAATTAAATTTTACAATCATAGAAATGAAGAAGATATGTTGAAAGCTCTGTATAAATTTAATTTTTCAGATAGTAATAGTATGTATTGGCAGAATGTGAAGTATATGATAATTGATATATGTGTTAAATCATTTATAGAAATATATAATAGTAAAATTGAAAAAGGTATTATGACAGTAAACGACATAATTCCATTTACATTGAAGATGTTGAGAGAGGAAGAATGTGCACGTCAAATTATAAATGATATAGATTACATATTCGTAGACGAATTTCAGGATAGTGACCCCGGACAAGTTAAAATTATAGAATTTATGATGGACAATGGCATAAATGTTTGCTTATTTGGAGATGAGAAGCAATCTATATATTCATTCAGAGGAGCGGATTTAGAATTTAGTTCTAAGATAATAAAAAGAATAAATGATATTAATAATAATTCTAAAAAATATACACTAAACGAAAACTTTAGAACTGACCCTAAGTTACTTAGTTATATAAATACAATATTTTCATCTAAATTTGACTATATAGGATATAATCTTAGATTTGATTACGAAAAAGAGAAAAGTAAAATTATAGAAAATAAGTTTTCTAATCCGTTTAGAATAATATATAAAAAGAGAATTGCAGAAATAATTAAAGATATATTATGTGAAGCCAAAAAGGAAAACGTGATTATTAATTTAGAAGATATAAGTATATTATGTAGAACTAATGCGGAAGTAGATTATATATTTTATGAACTTAATAAAGCAGGAATAAGGGCTAAGGTTTTGGGTGGAAAGAGTATATACAATGAAAAATGCGTAATAGATATATTAAAAATATTCAATGCTGTAATTAATAAAGAAAAGGCTATGATTGATGAACTGGTATATACAGACTTTTATACGTCAATATGTAAATTAGACGGAGAATCAGGATTTTACGATTTTATGGAAGATTTAGATGAGATATTTAGAACATGTACAATAAACGAAATATTAGAATTTATATATAAACAAACTGGAATATATGAATATTATAATCAAATAAATGATATGAAATCATTGGATGTATTAAAAAGATTAATAGAGATATCTTCTGAATTACATGAACGCGAACATGTTCATCCCATAGATTTACTAGATTATTTAAATACAATGATAGATAACGATTATAAAGATGAAAATGGTATTATATCCGAAAACAGCGAAGGGATTTGTATATCAACAATACATAAAACAAAAGGTATGTCCTTACCGATAGTTATAATACCTAATATGGATAAAGATATAGCAAGAGGAAAGTATGAAAAGAAAGTAATAATCAATGACGATTTAAAAAAGATAGGAATACCGATTACCAAGAGCGAACAGGAATACGATATAGATTATTTTGAAATAAGTGAAGAATATATGCATAAAGCTATGGAAGAAGAATTAAGAGTTTTATATGTTGCTTGTACGAGAGCTAAACATATGCTAATAATATCAAGTCAAAAGGGAAAAGAAGAGATTAATTGTAAGGAAAGTTGGATTAATTGGATAAATAATGCATTAGATAATAACGAGATTTAAAATTTAAGTACGTGTAACTTTTGTTATATGTACTTATTTTATAAAAAAATGAAGTAAAATTCTAAAATAAAAATTTAGGATATTCCCCCTATATTCTACAAAAAAATTGATTTTATTATTATACTATATTATAGTAAACAATAAATAAAATTAATCTAGTTTTTGGACAAGCTTTAAAATTAATGGGGTGAAAAAATGCCGGTTTTGATAAATAATAAAGATGGCAATATGATAGCGGAGCTGGAGGGAGATATAGACCACCATACAGCTAAAGCTATGAGAGAAGCAATAGATGAAAATATATTAAGAACTGAGCCTAAATCTACTAAATTAGATTTTAGTAAGGTAAAATTCATGGACAGCTCTGGGATAGGGCTTATTATGGGTAGATATAAGCTTATGAAATCGTTTGGTGGTAATTTGGAAGTAATAAACGTACCCAAAAGGCTGGAACGCATGGTAAAGCTTGCAGGATTATCAGCATTAGGGCTTTTTGGAAAGGAGTAGTATAGAATGAATAATATAGTAAATGAAATGAACTTGAATTTTCTTAGTAAATCATGTAATGAAAGTTTTGCAAGAGCAACAGTAGCGGCATTTGTATCACAATTAGATCCTACGATAGATGAATTGGCAGATATAAAAACAGCAATATCTGAGGCGGTAACAAACTGTATAGTACACGGATATAAATCTGGTATAGGTACAGTTTACATAACATCAAAAATATATGAAAATGGCAAAATAGTAATAAGAATTAGAGATAAAGGCTGTGGAATAGAGAATATAGAACAAGCGATGGAACCACTTTTTACAACAGGAGGAGAAGAACGTGCCGGATTGGGCTTTGCAGTTATGCAGAGCTTTATGGATAAAGTAAAGGTAACATCAAAGCTAGGTAAGGGAACAACGATAACAATGGAAAAAACTATAATACGTAGGCCAATAAAAAATGCTAACTAGGAATGAAAAAATCGAAAAAAATATGGGATTGGTACATGCTTGTGCTAAGAGATTTATAGGCCGTGGCATTGAATATGATGATATATTTCAAAACGGCTGTATAGGATTAGTAAAAGCTGTGGATTCGTTTGACGAAGATAGAGGAGTAAAGTTTTCGACTTATGCTGTACCTGTAATTTTTGGAGAAATAAAAAGATTATTCCGAGAAACAGGAGCAATAAAGGTTGGCAGAAAATTAAAGGATTTATCATTAAAAATAAGAAAGGAAAGCAGTAATTTCCTTTCTTTATATGGTAGAAGCCCCACAATAAATGAGCTGTCAGATATGTTATGTACGGATAAAGAACAAATAGTAAACGCCTTAGAATCTTCGCAAATACCCATGTCGTTAACATCAGAATCTGACGACGACGATGAACAAATGGATATAGCTGTTGAATTTAATGATGAAAAAATATCAACACGCTTAACTGTTGAAAATATAATTAATTCGCTTGAAGTAAACGACAAGAATATAATTTATATGAGATTCTTCAAGGGAATAACTCAAAGCAAGGTAGCAAAAGCACTTGGTATGACGCAAGTACAAGTTTCAAGAAGGGAAAAATTTCTACTTAGTACGATGAGAAAAAAATTAGTTTAAACTAACTTTTACTCTATATTTTCAAAATTAAATTCAGATTTTAAAACACTATCAGTTCTATTTTTATAACATCTTATTGTAATATTTGAGCTTTCTGATTCAGATATAGTACCGATTTCTATGAGACGGTATATACAATTTTTACAGCTTTTTATACTTACTTCGCACTTAGGATCTCTTTTCCAATTCTCGCATAACCTGCCTAACAGTTGGGCACGGTTATTAGTTTTACATACAATTTTATATTTTTTTAAAGATTCTTTATCATAAAAACAAGTGTTTTCTAAGTCATTCATTGATATTATCATTTAATAATTCACCCTTTCAAAAGTATTAATTAAATTACAAGTTGTATTATATCATAAAAATGTCTATAATTCATCTGAAATTTTAATAATTTTTTTGAAACGATGATTTATTCCTGATTTACTTATTGGTTTATGTAAATGTAATGAAAGTTCTTCTAAAGAACCATAGGGATATTTAATCCTTAGTAAGGCGATTTCTTTTAGAGCTTCTGGTAAAGCCTCAAGGCCTATTTTTTGCTTTATTTTTTTAATAGCTTTTATTTGTAATGCAGAAGCATTAGCTGTCTTAGCGATATTGGCAGTTTCAAAGTTATTGGTTCTATTTATATAATTTCGAACTTCTCTTACCATTTTAGTTTGCATAAATTCCATAGAAGAATTAGTAGCACCTATAAACGTAAGAAAATCTGTTATAGAATCGCTGCCTTTTATATATATTACTAGATTTTTATGACGTACAATAGAGCTTGCCTTAAACTTACATTCCTTTACGGTTTCTAATATAGAAAATAATTTTAACCCTAAATTTATATCTGAAATAGAAAATTCAAGATGGTAATCCGAATTTGGATTACTCACATTTCCGCATGCAAGGAATACCCCACGTAGAAAGTCTGATTTATATTTATAATTTTTTGAATCAATAATTTTGTTGTTTATAATATTTTCTATTTCTAAACAGCCATATATGGAAAGTGATGTTAAAATCTTTTGAGGTGATACATCTTTAGTTAGAATATGAAAATCTTGATATTCTAGCTCTAAGTATTTTAAATAGCCTATAATTTTTTGAATTATATTTTTATTTTCTAATGTTATATGAATACCATCATTTTTTATAAATTTACTGAATAGAAAGAAACCAATAGCTTCGCAGTAAATATTTTCACGTGATTGAAATGAATTTTTACAAAGTTCATCCTTTACTTTAGAGCAAAATGACAAAATACATCCTCCTAAAATACTAGGCTTTTTGAATATCTCTATGATATATATTAGTGAAATAATTTAAAGCTTTTAAATGACTGTGCAGATACTGTGCGATTGCAACAGATCTGTGTTTTCCTCCTGTACAGCCAATAGCTATTACCAATTGACTTTTACCTTCGTTACTATAAAGAGGTAGCATAAAATCTAAAAGTGAGAATAATTTTTCGATAAATATTTTTGTGTCATTTTTCTCTAAAACATAATCTTTTACGGCGTTATCTAAACCTGTAAGATTTTTTAACTCTTGTACATAGTAAGGATTTGGGAAACATCTTACATCAAATACTAAATCAGCTTCGGAAGGAGTTCCGTATTTAAATCCAAATGACATACAGTTTACAATTATTCCAGATTTATGATCATTAAGAAATAGACTGGAAACACGCTCTTTAAGTTGGGCTGGGGATAGTAGAGAGGTATCTATAATATAGTCAGATCTTTCTCTTATTGGTTTTAAAGTTTTGCGCTCAAATTCTATGGACTGGGATATAGAACCTCTATGTGATTCAGATAACGGATGCTTTCTTCGTGTTTCTCTATATCTGCGTACCAAAATATTATCACTAGCTTCTAAGAATAATATTTTATATAATTTATCGTTATTTTTTAAATTGTCCAATATATCGAATAATGAATCAAAATTTTCGCCACCTCTTATGTCCGTAACAACAGCAACATTCTCCATTGACGAGTCTTTTGTGTTACGACATAAATCATAAAAGGTGGGTATTAATTTAGGAGGTATGTTATCTACACAATAAAAACCAATATCCTCAAGAGAGGCCATTGCTTTAGATTTACCAGCACCAGATAATCCTGTAACTATAATGAATCTCATATTTATCACTTCTCAATAATTTATTTAAAGTCACCTATAATTTTAACTTCGCATTCTAGCATAATACCAGAATTTTTAAAAACCTTTTCTTTTATTATTTCTATAAGTTTTAAAACATCTTTACACGTAGCTCCACCGTCATTTACGATAAATCCAGCGTGCTTAGGACTAATCATAGCCCCACCGATTTTATACCCCTTGAGTCCAGCTTGATCTATTAAAGCGGCGGCATAATATCCGTTGCCCGGACGTTTAAATATACTTCCTGCACTTGGATAATCAACAGGTTGTTTAGACTTTCTTCTTGATATATAATCATGCATTCTTTCTCTAATTTTTTCTTTATTATCTTTTTCGAGTTTTAATCTTATAGAAGTAACGATACCATCATTATGTGAAAAAATACTATGTCTATAAGAAAGTTCCATATCTTCCTTGTACAATTTGTGAAGGTTACCATCATTTGAAATATATTCACAGCTTTCAATGACAGAAACCATTTCTCCTCCATAAGCTCCTGCATTCATGAAAATTGCTCCACCGCAGCTTCCGGGAATACCCCACGAAAATTCCAATCCAGAAAGAGAATGTTGCATTGCAAATACACAGACTTTTGCGAGTGAAACACCAGCTCCACAGTTTATACAATTATCGCTATCTTCGCAAATACTTATTTTATTAAAATCTCCACCTAACTTTAAAACAACGCCTCTTACACCTAAATCAGAGACCAACAAATTTGAACCGTTGCCTAAAACAAACGTAGAGATTTGATTTTTACTTACATATTTTATGATTTGTTGTAACGAATTTAAATCTAAAATTTCTATAAAGATATCTGCTGGACCACCAATTTTAAATGATGTATATTTAAGTAGCGGTTCATTTTCTAATACTTTACATTTTAAATTAGAAGTAAAATCCAGCAATTTATTATAATCTGCCATAATAATCCACCTTATTGTACTTTGAAAAACGGAGTATACTTTTCAAGATAAGAATTAAATCTGTTAATATCTGCATTAATAATAAGCTCTTCAGGAAAATCGATTTCCTCAAGCATTTTTAATGCATTATCAAAATGCCCTATTTGAGTACAAAAATGTGAATCAGAATTTACAATAATATTCACACCATATTTTTTACAAGCTAAAGCAATTTGCTTACAGTTTTCAGCAGAACTTTGTCTTATTTTAAAAGAGCTATTATTTATCTCTACAAGTTTTCCGTTTTTACCAAATTCAGGAATAACTTTTTCATAATCATACTTAAAATCAGGTAATCCACTGTGACCTATAACATTGACATAAGGATTTTTAGCTATATTTAACCATGTTTGAGTACAATCATCCATATCATGGTTACCTTCAAAAGCAACACCATGTATTGATGCCACTACCCAGTCAAGAGGAACTTGTAAATCTAAAGGCAAATCTATATCACCATTAGAGTTAAGTATGTTAGCTTCTATTCCTCTTAACACGTATATGCCGTCAATATTTCTTGGTATTACCTTTAAATTATGAAAATACCATGTGCCTGGAGCAGAAGGCATATTTTCTGCATGGTCAGTAATTGCCAAAGCATAGAGTTCAGCTTTCTTAGCGGCATAAACATTTTCCATAACAGAACTATAAGCGTGTGTTGAAGCGGTTGTATGACAATGCATATCAGCTATTATTTTCATAATCATCACCTCATAAATTTACTTTTTTTATATTTTACAATTTATATATCCCATATACATTTTTCCATTTCAGGATTTGAATTAGGATATTCCATACCTAAGCTTATAAACAATTCTCTTGCGGCATTATAACCCATCTTTCTTTGACGATTATTCATCGCAGCTACTTCTATAATAACAGCAAGATTTCGTCCGGTGCGTACAGGTACGGTAATGAATGGAACTTTTATACCTAAAATTTCTGTATAACTATTGTCTGAACCTAGTCTATCATAAGTTTTGTTATCATTCCAAGATTCAAGATTTATAATCATATCAATAGTTTCCGTTAATTTTACAGCTCCAATTCCGAATATACGTCTGGCATTTATAATACCAATTCCTCTAACTTCAATAAAGTGACGTATATTTTCTGGAGCAGAGCCAATTAAAGATGTTTTTGATATTTTCCTAATTTCAACCTCATCATCAGCAATTAATCTATGTCCACGATTAAGAAGCTCTACGGCTGTTTCGCTTTTACCTATACCACTTTCACCTGTAATAACTATACCCTCACCATGAACGTTCATAAATACGCCGGAACGAGATATTCTCGGAGCTAAGCTAAGGCTTAATAGTGAAACTAATTCAGATATTAAATCTGAAGTTGCTTCCTCAGATACGAGTATAGGAATAGAATATTTTTTTGCCACTTCAACTACTTCTTGCATAGGCTCTATACCACGAGTCGAAAGTAATACAGGAGGCTCAAGCATAAATATTGCCTCAACTGATTTAGTTACTTCACTTGGAGTTAATCTTGAAAGAAATGCTTGCTCGCTTCTTCCCATAACTAAAATTCTATCTTTTTCAAAAAAATCAAGTGAACCAATTAATTCCAAACCAACACGATTTATATCTTTATTTGAAATTTGAATATCAGTAGGATTACAAGGCATAAAGATTTCTTTTAGTGAAAGCTCTTTTATAATTTCAGATAATGGTATTGAATATTTACTTGCCATTAAAATCACCACCATAAATAATTCTATATAGCATTATAACTTAGTAGTAAAAGAAATAAAAGTAGGAATTTGCAAGTAAAAGTTTAATTCACGATTGTATATTTTAATCTCTTTATGGAAAAATTAGTTATGAAATATAAGGAGGCGAAGGCGTGTTTAAATTTATAAGAGAATTTATGAATATATATACAAGTAAAAAAAAAGATAATCCTAAAAAAGAGGAAAAACATTTTTTATCTAAATCACTTCTTGCAAATTTATCATATTTCAGAAAAGAATTTGGCGGTAGTGCAGATTTAACAATAAGAGAGATGGAACTTGCTGGTCTAGATGCTGCATTAATAACGATGGAAGGTATGATAAATAAGGAGATGTTTTCAGAAGGAGTAGTTGAGAGGATATCTAAAGTAAAATTTGACGAAAAAGACCCTATGAAGCGATATGAGAAAATTAGAGATAGCGTAATATCATTAACTGAGCAGGTGCAGGTATCAACGTATGAGGATGCTTTTTATTTGGTTATGTCTGGGTTTGCTTTACTGGCTTTAGACGGCTGCGATTGTATGCTTGCAATAGGTGTACAAGGCTTTAGTTTTAGAAGTATATCCGAACCTACATCAGAAGTAATGGAAAGAGGTTCAAGAGAAGGCTTTGTAGAACCTTTAAGAATTAACATGACTATGATAAGAAGAAGAATGAAAAATCCAAAACTAAAATTTGAATTAGGAAAGGTAGGCTCTGTGAGCAAGACAGATATATGTCTTTGCTATCTTACGGATAAGGTATCGGAAGAAGTTTTGGAAAAAATACGAGAAAAAATAAAAAACATAGATTTAGAAACAGTAATGGCAGCAGGATATATTTCTCCGTATCTTGAGGAGGATAATGACTTATCGCTTTTTAGTAGTGTTGGAATATCAGAAAGACCAGATACGATATGCGGAAAACTATCAGAAGGAAGGGTAGCGGTATTAGTT
>CADBQS010000050.1 GCA_902796915.1 uncultured Ruminococcus sp. | reverse complement strand
TCACAAAGCGTTTGTAATATATTAAAATAATTAGAATGTTCTACTTTAACAGATAAATATTTTTCACAATCTTCATTTCGTAAATATTTTATTTTGTCTGTTGCAACTTGTAATTCTTCAGCTATTGACTCAATAGAATTATATTGATCAATTTCATCTTCTGTCATTCCTTCTTCGGGTTTTTTATAGAAAAATTCTTTTTCAGTAGCTTCTGCCAAGGGAGCGTTACCCGGAAAAACTGGAATGTCTTCATTTTTAAAGAATGGATCCCTTACATATTTAAATACAGCTACATCATCTATAAACATATATTTTTTTGTTGTATTGGTTCCATATAAGAATAATCCAATCTTTTCTTCTGAATCTAATAATGTTGTATTTGAAATTGGCTTCAGCGCCGGCGCCACCGTGTGGAAATATGGCATAAAAGAATATCCACCAGAACCCGGCGGTCTGCTCCCAAGCACGTATCTCTCTTTATCTGGATGCCATACATATTTAGTTCCTTCAAAATCGTAGGCATATTTTAAAGATGGCTCTTGCACTACTCCATCAATAACATAAATCTCATACTCTGAATTTTGTGCATCTCCACCTCTCATTTCTCCGCCATAAATTGTATTATTTTTTTGAGTGTATGAGTTACTTAAATTAAAATCAAAATAAATATTTGTCGAATCTATTACTTTAACTGCATTACCAAGACTATCAGTGTCTTCTTTATATTTTGCTACAATAGCATTAATCTCTGGAAAAGTAGGGTTTTGTTGCCTATACGGATCAGGCCAATCAGTTGGGTCGCCGCCTTCTGTTGTTGACCATCCATAACGAATACGAAATACATACTTTTCACCCGCAGCTATATGGTCTATTATACTTGCATTATATAAAAATCCTTCGTTATAAAAAGCATCTAAAAATTTTGCGTTGCCTTGTAAATTTTGTTTTGCAGGAAACTCTAACTCTAAATAACTATTGATTTTTCTTAAGTCCTTCAATTCAACTATATTATTAATATCAATTTTTGGACGAGTTGTTATCTGCGCAGATAATAAATGGTCTTGATTATGTTGACATAAATTACTCCATCCTGTTGCTCGTGTAACGCTATCATCATCTGAAGACATATCATTAATAATAAAGTTTGAACCATTTACTACATATGATACTATCGCTGCGGTAGTCGAATAATCATAATCTTTGTAGCTGTAAATTTCTTGTGGTCCGTCTTCGGTTTCTGCTTCAAGAATATTTACAGTACGTTTCATTACTGGGTCATAAGTTACTTTAGGATTATATACTAATCTATATCCTTGAGACTGCGTATTAACTTCACCAACTGATATAGTCGCTTCTGCATTTTCACTCTTAAATTTAATACTAGTTACTTCTCCGTATTCATCTTCTATATATTCCGCTGTTCCAAGAAAACGATAATTAGTCGAATGTATAGCATTATTATCATCTAAATACCAATCTTCATCACTTGGATCATTAACAATCATAAATTGTACGTAGTTTGCAATTTTAGCATTTATATAGTTATAAAATACATATATATTTGTATTGGCGGCAATTGTAACTGAGTCTTTTGTATCTAAATTTAAGGCACTAAAACTATTATTAACAGTGCATAAATATAATGGTTCCGAAACAGTCTGTTGTAAAAGGTCACTATTCTCTCTATCAACTTGCCAATCTGTATTTTCTAAAACCTTTTCCGCAAGTTCTGTTATAGTACCCTGATTATTATTTAATTCAGAATCTAAAGTTATATTATAACCATTCTTAGAAAGCTCTTGAATAAAAGCATCTGAGGCTGTAAATTCATATGTATATTCTTCAGAACTTTCTACTCTTTCTTTTATAACAAAATCATACCACTGACCGTCATATTTAAGCTTAATTTTTCTTTCGTTTATTAATAAATCTTTAAATGGATTATCAACAAAATCCCCAACCATTTCATCAAAATAACGATATTTCAATGAAAAAGTTAGGGTTCTTTCTCCATTAGTATTTAATTTTAATACAGGTGAGAATACCCTATTCAGTCCAGTCATCGTATCTGATCCGATTATAGCTATTTTTTCCTCTTCAAAATAAAAATCTTCGATATTTGAAGTGGTGGCGCCTGGGACCGTTTTTAATATATCTCTCCAAACCGAAATTTCATAAGGTCTTTTTATTTCGAGTATCCCACTCATTCTCCTTGCCTCCTAGTAGTATAAATAATCATAGAAAATCTTTATTTCTTTTCCACTATCCAAAGCAATATTAGTATAAATTGCTTGTGTTAGTAAAGGATCCTCTTGTGTTGAATTCTCATATGGATAGAAAGCTGATTTTTCTATTTTTCCAAAATCTCCACTAATAATAAATTCATTATAAGTATTTCCAGTATTAGTTAATTCATAAGTATTATTATCAAAACTAATTTTTGCACCTTCAATTAAATGATTATAAGTATTAATTACTATACCATTCTCATCAGTAAAGTTACTTTTTGCTGTTATTGGTTTTATTTCAAGCATAAAATCATTTAACATAGATAAACTAACTTTAAGTACAGTGTCTTGTCCTGCTGGACTTAATGTTCCTTTAGCAGTATCATCGTTACCAATATGATAAGGAATAAATAACTTAAAGGGCGTATCTAAATCCCCAGGATTATATAAATTAATTTGATTAACATATGTACCAGGTACATCATCTGTTATCATTCTATCTATATTATAATAATCATATTTTTCTAATGTCATAATCCCACTAGACTCTTTCCATTCTTCAATATTAGTAAAGCCACCAGGTACACTGTTTTCAGATTCATATTTGTTCAACGTTTTAAATGTTGACTTTGCATATGGATAATAACAAATAAATTCTATCGTACCAGTCCCCTTATAAATTCGTTGCTTTTTAATCTCTCCACTTTTAGTATCATACTCATATTCATATGGATATACTGTTTCTCTCACCGGAGTGTCATCTCTATTAATTATACGCACTCCAGGCCGCGCTGCTCCAATAGTCTTTTTTGGTTCATCGAAGCATACATAAGAAAGCTCTGGAACAGATTCAATCTTTGCCATATATGTTTTATATGGCCGCTCGTCAAAAATCAGTGGACAAGGTCTATCTACACTTAATAGTCTACGAAATTCTCGAAATTGAAGCTCCGTCATATTATCAAAGCCTATTGATATTTTTATGTGTTTTGCTTTATGTTGCTGACCAAAATAGTATTGGCCACTTATTCC
>CADBQS010000049.1 GCA_902796915.1 uncultured Ruminococcus sp. | reverse complement strand
TTCCTAAATCTTCAATATTCATTTCTTTTTTCACTCTTAATCCTCCTCAGATTTTGTTTAGATTATTTTTACAATTTAATTTTAACATATAAATATTAAATTGTCAACATTAAACATAAATCCTTGAAAGAATATTTTTAATATTATAAAAGTCCTTGAGCTATCATAGCCTCCGTTACTCTTTTGAATCCTGCAATATTTGCTCCCATAACATAATCTTCTGCTTTACCATACTCTTTAGCACAATCTGATATTTGATTAAATATATTTTTCATTATTAATTTTAATTTATTATCAACCTCTTCAAATTCCCACGCAACACGTAAACTATTTTGACTCATCTCTAAGGCTGATACTGCTACTCCACCTGCATTAGCCGCTTTACCCGGTAAAAATATTATACTATTCTCTTTAAAAATCTCTGTAGCCTCTGCCGTCGTTGGCATATTGGCACCCTCTGCAACAACTTTCACTCCATTATTTACTAAATTTTTCGCTCCTATTTCTGTGAGTTCATTCTGCGTTGCACATGGTAAGGCTATATCGCATGGTACTGTCCATTCAAATTTTCCATCTTTATACTCCGCACTCTTTCTATATTTTACATACTCACTTATTCTTTGTCTGTTTTCTTCCTTTATCTTTTTGACAATATTTATGTCCACTCCATCTTTATCATAAATCCAACCTGTCGAGTCACACATAGTTAAAACCTTTGCTCCCATAGCTATCGCCTTTTCTGCAGCATATATTGCAACATTTCCGGAACCTGATATACAAACAGTTTTACCATTTATATCTTCATTTCTAGAATTTAGCATCTCTTGAGTTATATATAAAAGCCCATAACCAGTAGCCTCTTTTCTGGCAAGAGAACCTCCAAAAAGTAAATTTTTACCTGTCAATGTTCCTTCATATACATTTTTTATTTTTTTATACTGTCCAAAAAGATACCCTATTTCTCTTGCACCTACTCCTATATCTCCTGCTGGAACATCTGTGTTAGGCCCTATGTGTCTATATAACTCTGTCATGAAACTTTGGCAAAATCTCATTATTTCTCTATCACTTTTACCTTTTGGGTCAAAATCACTTCCACCTTTACCTCCTCCTATTGGTAATCCCGTAAGAGCATTTTTGAATATTTGTTCAAAACTCAAAAATTTTATTATCCCCATGTTTACAGAAGGATGAAATCTCAAACCTCCTTTATATGGTCCTAACGCACTATTAAATTGTACTCTATATCCTCTATTTACGTGTACCTTTCCATTGTCGTCCATCCATACTACCCGAAATTTTATTTGTCTTTCCGGTTCTGTCAATCTTTCTATTATTGCTTCCTTTTCATAAATTGGATTACTTAATATATATGGTTCTATTGTTCTAAGCACTTCACCTACCGCTTGATGAAATTCTAATTCTCCAGGATTTTGCTTTTTTATTCTCTCTAATTGTCTTGTTATATATGACATAATTTCAACACCCCGTAAATTAATTTGTAGTTAAATAAACAAACATGAAAATTTTGTAGAAATTTAAAGAAATATAGCCTATAATATCTCATGTGAAATATCTTCACATATTATTATTTTCTTACCTAAGAGGAGACTTTTTTATATGTTTAATTTTAATGCTTTTAATGTTCTCTATAGCATAATAACCAGCTGTAATGATAATTTTTTATTACGTAAATTTAAATTTCGTCAATTAGAACCTGTTTTTCTTATCATTATATTTATTTCTTCTATATATTATATTACATTCACTTTTCTTTTCCTTAATAATTATAAAGCAAAGCTCAAATATATTATAATTATTTCATTAATATTCTCCGTTTTATCTATTATATTAATAAATGGATTAAAAATTTTTTACAAATCCTTTTCAAAACAGAACCATAATTCAAATAAAGAGCAATTTTATCAATCAAATATAATATCCGACGGACAAGCACAAATGGCTTCTACTATCCATGATGTTAAAAACTCTATGTTTGCTATATTATGCTACATGTACAATAAAGACTACGATAAAGCCCAAAATAAGATAGGTGAAATTTGTGATTGTATTTCACACAACTCTCAAAGTAACCTCATACACAATAAATGCCTTGACAAGCTTCTATGTTCTAAAACACAACTAATTTCTAATGAACATATAGAATTAATTGTGGAAAGTAATTTGTGCGATGATTTAAAATTAGATATATTTGATATTTGTATAATCTTAGGTAATTCACTCGATAACGCCATAGAAGCTTGCCGCAGAATAAATAATCTTCAAAAAAGATTTATTAAACTTATTATAAATTATGATGACGGCGATTTCCTTTTATCAATCTCTAATCCCATAAACAAATACGTTAATCTCGATTTCAAAACTACCAAAGATAATAAAGCTTTACATGGATTTGGTATTAAAAATATAAAAAAGATTGTTAGAAAATATAATGGTAACCTCTCTGTTTCTCAATTTAATAATATTTTTTCCTTAGATATAAGCTTTAATACAAATTCATGTAAAATCAATTCTTAAATACTAAAAAGAATATCTGCATATGTTGGATACGGCCAAAAATCACTTGACGTATTTAATTCTAGCTTATCCGCAATATCTCTTAATTCTTTCATTGCCTTTCTTACATAATCTTTATAATATATAGCTTTATCCATAATATTCATGTCTTCGCTAATATTTTCCATTACATCAGATAAAGCCTCTATTTTATTATAAAATTCCTTTATCATCGAAGTTAATTTTTCTATCATATCTATTTCTACTTCGTTGTCAATAGCTTCTTTTAACTTCTTCTTAGCTAGTGCTATATTCGTAATCTCACCTATGTATAAATTTACTGCGGGCAATATTTCTTTTCTTGCCATATCAAGCATCGTTAAAGCTTCTATGTGCATTACCTTACAGTAATTATCCATTTGTATTTCGTATCTTGAATATACCTCTTTTTCGGAAAGTACTTTATTTTTACTAAACAACTTGATATTCTTTTGAGATATATAATAAGGCAGTGCATCTATCATCGTTTTTAAGTTTAGTAAACCTCTTTTTTCTGCTTCATTTTGCCATTCCTCAGAATAGTTATTACCATCAAATAATATTCTTTTATGATTTTTTATTGTTTTAGATAATAACTCATTTAACGCATCTGTAAAGTTTTCTGCGGACTCTAATTCATCTGCAAACTCTGAAAGCTCTTGTGCTACTATTGTATTAAGAATCATATTGGGACAGGCTATCGACTGGCTTGAACCTACCATTCTAAATTCAAATTTATTACCTGTAAATGCAAACGGAGATGTTCTATTTCTATCCGTATCATCTCTTTGAAAGCTTGGAAGTACATCTACTCCTACCTCTATATCTATTTTACCCTTACTTGTATATGCTGAACCTTTCTCTATTGCTTCGAGTATCTGCATAAGCTCTTCGCCCACAAATATTGATATTATTGCCGGTGGTGCTTCTTGAGCTCCAAGTCTGTGGTCGTTTGATGCACTTGCTATTGAAATTCTTAGTAAGTCTGCATATTCATCCACGCCTTTTATTACTGCACATAAAAATAATAAAAATTGTGCGTTATCCTGTGGAGAAACTCCAGGCTCCAAAAGATTTACTCCTGTATCCGTTTGTATTGACCAGTTATTATGTTTTCCACTACCATTTATACCTGCAAACGGCTTTTCGTGTAGTAAACATACTAGTCCATGCTTTTCTGCTACGATTTTCATCGTTTCCATTGTTATCTGATTCTGGTCTGTTGCCGTATTCGTTGTTGTATATACCTGTGCAAGCTCGTGCTGGGCCGGGGCTACTTCATTATGCTTCGTTTTTGCCGGTACTCCAAGCTTCCAAAGTTCTACGTCTAAATCCTTCATAAATTTCGATACTCTTGGTCTTAATGCTCCAAAATAGTGGTCATCTAAATCTTGTCCCTTAACAGGTTTAGCTCCGTATAACGTACGTCCACAGAATATCAAGTCTTTTCTCTTTTTATAAGCCTTTTTGTCTATTAAGAAATACTCTTGTTCTGCTCCAACGGTTGTATGTATCTTTGTTACGTCGTCATTGCCAAATAACTTCAGTATCCTCATTGCTTGCTTATTAATTGCATCTATTGAACGTAATAGAGGTGTTTTCTTATCTAATGCCTCTCCGCTATATGAGCAAAATATCGTAGGTATACAAAGTGCTCCGTCTTTTATAAAAGCATATGATGTTGGGTCCCATGCCGTATATCCCCTTGCCTCAAAGGTTGCTCTTAATCCACCAGATGGAAAACTGGATGCGTCGGGTTCACCTTTTATAAGTTCATTTACGGAAAAATCCATTATAACTCCACCGCTGGCTGTGGGAGATATAAAGCTGTCGTGCTTTTCGGCTGTAATTCCAGTCATAGGCTGGAACCAATGTGTAAAGTGTGTCGCACCTTTTTCTATTGCCCATTCCTTCATTGCATTTGCTACGGCCTTGCCTACTTCAATACTAAGTCTTGTTCCGTTCTTGATTGACAGCTTTAATGATTTATATATATCCTCGGGTAATCTTTCTTTCATTACGCTATCGTTGAAAACCATGCTTCCAAAAATTTCTGGTACGTTTATCATTAATCTACACTCCTCAATTTAAAGTTTTATTTTAATTATTAAAATTTTATTCTAATAACTTTTTCAGTTCATCCATAAACGTGCTTACGTCTTTAAATTGTCTATACACCGATGCAAATCTTATATAAGCAACTTCATCTATATCTTTTAATGCATCCATCGCGTATTCACCTACAATCTGAGATGAAATTTCTTTTTCTAATGAATTTTGTACCTTAAGCTCTACCTCATCTACGGCCGATTCTATTTTACCTATTGAAACTGGTCTTTTTTGGCAAGATTTTAATATACCGTTTAATATTTTATCTCTACTGAAAATCTCTCTAGAACCGTCTTTTTTTACTATCATCACTGGTAAATTTTCAACCATTTCATATGTTGTAAATCTCCTGGAACACTCGATACATTCTCTACGTCTTCTTACTCTCTCGCCTTCATCTGCCGCACGCGATTCTATTACCTTACTTTCAGGGAACCCACAATAAGGACATTTCAATGTTTAATCCTCCTTTTATGATTTTTATTATCTAATAATATTATCACATCTGTAAAACTATGTAAATGTTCTTTATAACTAGATATTCAAATTGTAAACAAAATAAAAAGTATTAGCAAAACTACATATTTAAATTGTAACACATTAAATTATATAGCAAACCCCGCAAGGTAAAAATTATAAGCCTTACGGGTTACTTTATTTATTAAAAAATATTTCATATTACTTTCAATGCTTTTAAAGCTATTTTAGGCATAACCTCGCTTTTCCCTTTTTGCCTTCTAACAGAATCTTCACCCTCTGTGTCATGGTGTAACGATTTATTAGCAATCGTATTATCAGAAACGTTAAAGACTGCTACTGCTTTTATATTCGCAATCTCAGCTGCCTCGAATAATGTTGCAGTTTCCATTTCGATAGAATTACATCCCATATTTATAATTTCGTCAAGATGAGCATACTGAGTTAATATTGTATCTACACTATAAGTTTTTCCAATATGTAATGATATATCTGTATCCTTGATTTCATTATTAGTAATGCTCAAAATTTCATTATAGAAACTTTCATTTGGATAATATTTCTTGCCAAATGTATCATTTTCTTTAAGTGAACCAGAAGTTAAATATCTGTTTGCCCCAACTCCGCAAACTGAATATTCTGGAATCATAACATCTCCAATTTTTATATTTTCATCCAGAGCTCCAACAGAGCCAATAAATAATATTTCCTTACACGGAGTACAACCCAGTGCCATTACTGCATCTATAACAGAACAACCACCCATACCTGTCATAATATGAGTTATTTTTTCTCCATTTACATCGAGTTCATTTACAATGCAATGATGTTTTCTAGTACCAGAAATGTGAGTTATACTATCTACGTGGGAAGAAAACATATCTACTTCCCAACTTGGAGCTATAATTACTTTTTTCTTAATTTTTTCTGGTTCACATTTCAGTATCATTTTACATATTTGTGATTTATCTGAGCCGTATTTTAAATTGCTTTCTAATAT
>CADBQS010000048.1 GCA_902796915.1 uncultured Ruminococcus sp. | reverse complement strand
GTTACTGCAAATTCACATTCACAATAACTACAAGTAAAAACATATTCAAGATTGGGAACTTTTCCTTCTTTAATAATTCGCATTATCGAATCTCCTTACCAGTTTCTTTGTCAATAACAGAATATGTATCTACCTTTTTAGATTGTTTACAGACAGGACAAACTTTTCTGTAAGGATCTTCCGTTTCAAAAAATATATCACAATTTTTACAAAGCATTTTATATTTATAAGGATCATTCTTACGTCGCTTTAAAAAATTAAACATTTATCATTTCCTTTTACGCCTAGATTGAATAACAAAATAGGTTACTGCACTAATAATTAAAATAGCTCCAATACCGTATATTACTATAACACCGATACCGCCAGTTGAAGGAAGTTCTATCCCTTGAGAATTTGCTACTTCCATAGTAATAGGTGTATTTAATTGGAGTTCTATTTCAATATCTGATGATAATCTATTATACCCCGCAGGAGCTGCAATTTCCTTTAACTTATAATGTTTATCTGCATCAAGTCCATTAATAGTAACAAGGGTATTTTTAGTATAAAAAGTATTCATTGAAGTAGCATCTTCTTCAGTTGCTACTCGATATTCTTCATTAGGTATAATTTCATACAATTCAACTGGATTATTTTCTTCATCAAGAATTTGAAAACCCGCACCAGCTAATATATTTTTATCTGCATCTTTTGTTGCATACTTTAAAATCTTCATTCCGGTTGTCGAAGTTTTTGCAAAATCTGATTGAACATAATTCACATATGTTAAAGTAACTTCATTATTAATATCTGTATTAATAACAGCCTTTTTATTAACTAAAGCAGTATATTCAAAAGTCAAAATTCCTTCACCATTTGCGGCAAGTGCTCTAACTGTATCTGCATCTACATTAATCTCAAAAGTATTATTAGTAGCAGTAGCAGTATAATTACTGATGTTAGCAGAAGTGATTTCTTTAAAAGTTAATCCTTCATCCATTGTATCTGTAATAGTGGCAGATGCTTTACTTCCTCTTGGAAATTTAACATTTATTGTAAAATGTACTAATTGTCCAATAGAAGAGTTAATATCTTCTTCAGCAATAGTTTTTTCTATTGTTGGATATTGAGCTTTTTCAGTAATATCAATATTAGTTGTAGCTAAGATAAGATTAGAATTAATTGGAGAAACAATTAAATAATAACCTGGATTCATTTCCATATTAGCTTCATTTGCGGTTAATGTTGTACTTGTTTTACCCTCAATATGTTTTTCAAGTTCTGCCGCAATTTCAATAGCAGTAGACTCTTTTGGTTCAACATTATCTGCTAAAGTGACGTTATATAATCCTTCTTCAGTAGTTAGAATTAAAGTAAAATATTGCGGCATTGATGCAATTACATCATACCACTCACTATCATTTCTTATATAATATGCAAAACCACTATCTTCATTGGTTATCATTTTTCCAACAGTTTCATCTGTTGTAACATCTTCTTGAACATCTGAAGATTTTCGTACATCAAAAATTTGATATACTTGATAAGTTGTTGGTTCTGTTAAATTATCATTAGCTGAGCCATCAATGCTTACTTTAATTTTATCTTTATTTTCTTTTATAGCAACTTTAACTTCACTATAATAAAGTCCTATATAAGCATTTTCATCATCGCCATAATGATTAGGATTTTCTTTAAAAGTAATTGTATATGTATCATTATTCATTGGATAATTGCAACGAACATCCATATAGCTGAGAAGATAATATTTTCCATTTACACGAATAATTGGAAAAATACCATATTCTCTATAAAAAGTAGCTCCATCAGGATTCCAAACTAAATCCTTATAATTATAATCTCCATTTGGAATATTATAAATTGAACGACTTTCTAAAAGTTGATCATTACCACTCCAATCTCCAATATACCACTCCACTTCAACATCATGAGTATCAGCGGCATATGCTGCAGTAGGAATAATCATTAGACACATAGCTGTTAATAAAACAATCAAAAACTTTTTCATACTTCTCCTTTCTTAATGACTTTCACTCTCTATCATATATAAAAATTATAACATAAAAATTTTAATTTTTTGTTATTTGGCGAAATTGATTAAAAAAAGAGAAAAATTGTTTTAATTTATATGGTGCCGAGTCTGGGTAACGCTCCCAACCAGTACTAAGACAATAGTTTTACAGACTACCCCGTGTCTTTAACGGAATACCTCGGCATTATTAACTTGGTACCGAGCATGGGC
>CADBQS010000047.1 GCA_902796915.1 uncultured Ruminococcus sp. | reverse complement strand
TTTTCGCTCATTAAAAGTAGGATGAGAATTAAAATTAATGTTTTTTCTTCATCCTTAAGTAAAGCATCAATAATATGATTAATTCCACTTCCTTTGGGAGTGGATTCTTTTTTATCGTTTGAATTTATTGGTGGTATATTACATTCCTCTTTAGGCTTTTCTTGATGTATTGGTGGTTTATTGCGATTTTTGCTTTGATTAGAATATTGATGTGAATTATGGTTGCCTTTTTGATTACGATTTTTGATGTTTTCTTGATTGTTTTCAATAGGCATACTAGTACGTGTATTTTCTATGTTTTTTTTAGCTCTTGCTTGCATTTCTCGGACGCGTCTTATGGCATCTTGTTGCATTTTTTTCATATCGTCGGAGTAAGTCATAAGTTATCAAATCCTCTTTGATATTGATTTTTCTAGTGTATTAATAATATGCATGTTTATTCAATGGTATGAATAGTAATTGAACGAAAATATTAAATAGTTGCTAATATTTTATAAAAAACACAAAAAACTATTAACATTATACATATGTACAATATATAATGTACATACCACTTGTAAAATTGGTGGTAAAAATATTATATTTAAGAAAGGATGTGTTAAAATGGCAGAGAACAAAATTTCAATGGAAGACAAGGCAAAGTTAGGTGAACTTTTTGCAACAGCAATCGAAAAAGGTGAATTAAGCGAAGCAGATATGGAAAATGTTGCTGGAGGATTATCGGAGACTACTAAGAAAAGATTAGCTAAAGGTGCTAAGGTGATTGGGAAAGTTGTAGGGGCTAGTGCTATTGCATACGGTGCAGTCAAAGTAGTGGATAAGGGGATAGAGAAGATGGTGAAGCGGAGAGCTGATCGGAGCCGGGCCTGGATGGAGGGTTTGCTACAAGATGGTTTCACCTATGATGTAGTCGAATAAAGAAGTGGATACCGCTCATCTGCTTTATGCATTTTTCATATCGTCGGAATAGTTCATCGGTTATCACATTTTCTTTGATATTAATTTTTTGATTAATTTTACAGGATACAACTATATATTTAGTTGTATCCTGTATTTAATGCTAGAATATTCCCTCGTTTTTTAGAATGGGGATAATTCTTATTAATTTTAAAATTTTTGAAACTTCATCTAGCTTTTTTTGCCTTGGTTCGTGTAATAATGGACGCAGAGAGTTTAAGAATTTAGTGTATTTATCTTCTCTATTTATATTGGAAAGCAGTGGTGCTATTTTTAACATCGCGTTCATTATATTTTCATCTGGTAATGAGAACGAAGGCTTTTCGTTAGTTTCATTTTTTTCTATCTGTTTGGGACTATCTTCTGGTTTTCCTAATAGTCCCGTAAGCCCCTGAAGCTGCTGCATTACCTCTGGATTGTTAAGTAAATCGGATAATTTTCCTGCTAAATCGTCCATAATTTATTTATCCCCTAAAAATCTCTTTAGTAATTGCTGGGCCTTGGGTGTAGATAGTAATTTAGCAGTTGCTTCTTTATCAGAAAGTATTTTTTGAATTTTGTCTGAGTCTTTTTTATTCAGATTTTTTATAGCGTCCTCTATTTTACCATTTTGTGCGGCTTTACTTAATTGTTCAGGGTTAGAGCCTAATCTTTCGGATACCGTTTTTAAGAGCTTTTGTATTTGCTCATTATTATCTGTTGCCATCAAAATCACCCCTATATTAATAATATGCATGTTAATTAAACGGTATGATTATCTTTTTTTTAGCTTAATATTAGTAGAATAAAATGAAAATATTTCAACGATTATTTTAACTTTGGAGCGCAAATAATAAAAAATGTAAAAATTTTTACAAAAAACTATTGACAACTAAGGAATATATATGTATAATATAATCATTAACAATGAATTTGTTAATGATTATATTATATTTTAGAAAGGATGTATTAAAATGGCAGAGAACAAAATTTCAATGGAAGAAAAGGCAAAGTTAGGTGAACTTTTTGCAACAGCAATCGAGAAAGGCGAGTTGAGCGAAGCAGATATGGAAAATGTTGCTGGAGGATTATCGGAGACTACTAAGAAAAGATTAGCAAAAGGTGCAGCAGCAATTGCAACAGCAGCAGCAGTTGCAGGTGTTATTTTTGGTAAACGTGAATGGGATAAAAGACACCCGAAAAGTGCTCCAGCTTCAGCTCCAGTTCTAACGTATGATGAAAATCGTGAAAGTTATGAGAACGACGAAGACGCTGTATTTGAATAAATTTTAAAATAGAAATACCCATAACATCTAATCAATAGATGTTATGGGCTTTCTTTTTATACTGGATACGTGATAATGCCGATTAATCCCGGCCCGGTATGTACAGCTAGTACAGCTGTGACGGGTACTACTTCACTTTCAATCACGTTTGCGAACTGCTTTATTTTATTTAATACAGCATTTGCTAAATCCTCCATAAGCCCATGTACGACCGATACGCATATATTACAGCCCGTAAACTTTTTCTCGATTTCCTTTACCATCATTTGCACAGACCTAGAATATCCCATAGATTTAGCTGCTGTCTCGTAAACTCCCTCGTCATTTACTCTTACTATAGGGCAAATTTTAAGTAAACTTCCAACCGTACCGGCAACTTTTCCTATTCTTCCGCCTTTACTTAAATAAGATAAATCTTTAACTACGAACATAGCTGTCATTTTTTCTCTTATTTTCTTTATTTCATCTATTACGTCACCGATAGGGCATAAGCTTTCTAGCATTTTTGCGGCTATTTTGATTAACATTCCTTGTCCGCATGATAAAGAAAAAGTATTAAAGCTGTAAAAATTCAAGCCTTCATATTGTTCACCTATCATTTTTATAAAATTGTACGAACCAGATAGCCCTGACGATATACCTATGTATAAAACACTTGTGTAGCCTTCACTTTTCACTTCGTCGAGAATGGACATAATAGATTCAGACGATGGAAGTGATGTTTTGGGGATTTCTTTTTCAAGCTTTTCATAAAGTTGAATAGGAGTTATATCTACTCTGTCTAGATAAGTTTTGTCAGAAAAACAAATCCTTAGAGGTATTATTTTTACATTATATTTTTTTATATCTTCACAAGAAATATCGCAAGCAGAGTCGGTAATTATAGCGGTTCTGTTCACAGTTGTTCCTCCTTGAATTTTTTTATTTGATTATATCATATTTTTATAATTCTAACAATTATTGTTTATTTATATATAAGTGATGAATATTAAAGTGTTTTCTCAAATTAATATAGAAAGTTTTCAATAAAATCCACAGAGTTTTCAACAAGTTTGATTGTATATAATATTTTTTTAAAATTATGTAATTAAATAATGTCATTATTTACAATCAATCGACACATATCTTCAAATTCATCCATATTATTTAAATTATATGCTCTGCTTCTTAGCTCTGCAGCTCCTTTTATGCCTTTTAAATACCATGATATGTGTTTTCTTGCTTCTTTTATGCCTCTGTTTTCACCTTTATAATCACACATTTTTTTAATATGATATTTCATTATTTCCACTTTTTCCGATAAATCAGGTTTTTCTATTATATTATTATTATCAAACCATTCGTTTATTTCTTTAAATATCCAAGGATTTCCTAATGCACCTCGTCCGATGGCTACCATATCACAATTTGTATAATTAATCATATTTTGTGCATCTTCAAAGCTATTGACATCTCCGTTACCTATTACGGATATTTTGACGGCTTCCTTTACTTTTTTTATTATTTCCAAGTCTACTTTACCTGAATACATTTGTTTTCTGGTCCTACCATGTACAGTTATGGCCATAGCACCGCCATCTTCGCAATATTTAGCGGTATCTACGGCTGTGGTAAAATTTTCGTCCCAACCTGCACGTATTTTTACAGTAACCGGAACAGAGGATTCCTTAACTACTGCTCTTACAATTTCTCCGCACAGCTTAGGATTTTTCATTAAAGCTGAACCTGACCCGTTATTTACAATTTTTGGAGCTGGACATCCCATGTTTATATCTATAATATCGGGATTGTATTTTTGTACTAATTGAGTTGCTTTGGCTAAATCTTCGGGAGTACTTCCAAAAAGCTGTATTGAAAACGGTTTTTCGAAGTTGCTATGTTTTATTAAATCTATTGTTTTTTCGCTGTCGTAAATTAATCCCTTTGCACTTACCATCTCTGAAGTTAAAAGTGAGGCTCCGAATTCTTTACATATTTCGCGAAAAGCTCTATCTGTAACTCCTGCCATAGGGGCGAGTGCTGCTTTACCTTTTATATTTATGTCACTAATTTTCATTATAATTCTCCTTGTGGCTTTTTCTGTATTTTACTATATTAGTCTTCGGTTTTACAATATTTTTTAATTTTAAAACACTTTATTAATTAATTATTGATAATATATTAAATTTATGTTATTGTAATAACATAAACAAAGATTAAAAGGAGTTATAAATTAGTATGAAATTATTAAACAAATTTTTAGCTTTAGGATTAGTTGTTGCTAGTTTTTCTTGTTTGCCACTTGCTTCTACTTCGGCGGTGAGTGTTGACACAATAGATAATGTTAGACAGAAAATAGCTATAAAATATCAAAGTAGGTGGACGTTTAAAAAGGATAAATATGTATTGCGTTCAGTGCTTAGTCCGTTATCAGCATTAAAGGAAGTACTTGGCGAAGTTGATTTAAATAAATCAAAGGAAGAAAATGCATGTAGCATATCTATAGCATATATCTATATGTTTCAAATAAAGGATTATATAGCTAACAATATAAAATCTTTTAATATATTTAACAGAAAAACAATCTTAAAGGTTGTTAATGAACATTATAATATGAATAGCAAATTTACAATTCCTCAAGGTTCATGTGCTGATGATATAATAAATATAATTTTAGAAAAATACCCAAGTAATATGGAGCTTTGCCAGTTTGCACAGGATATGGCCGATAGCACATATATGTTAACTGCAGTTCTTGGACTTTAATAATTGCTTGGAATTTTAGAATATATGTAGTTGAAAAACATATGGCTCTTTATGTATGTATAATTTGTAAAATTATAAGGAAAATAAAAATAAAAACTTGTTTTTTGTTCTTTTATGAGCAAGAAACAAGTCTTTTTTTGTGTTTATTGAAAACATGTATTAAGGAGTTGCAATAATTATGGGAACATATAAGAAAAAGTACATGACTGAAAGGGAAAAATACTTTTGCTATCACTATATTAATACTGGTAATACAAAGCAGGCTGCGGTGCTTGCGGGTTATCGTATTGAACCTGAGAAAAAGGGTATTCAATTACTTTCCAGTGAAAAAATTCAAAAGGAAATCGAACGTCTTTATAACGATAAAAAAAGAAATCTAATTTATAAGGCCTGTGTTGGCTATGAAAGATTAGCTTTTGGTAATATTTCTGATGCAATAAGGCTTATATACTCTGATAACTTTGATAGTAAGGACTTAGAAGGAATGGATTTATTTAACGTTTCGGAGATAAAACGTCCAAAAGATGGAGCCATGGAAATTAAATTTTTTGACAGATTACGTGCTTTGGAAAAATTAGAACAATCTAATGCGAATTATCAAGGAGATATAAATCCTTTTTATTACGCGTTGGAACAGGGTATGAAATCCTTAAAGCAAGGAGAAAGGCAGGATATTTAATGTGGAATTAAAGCCTTTTTCCAAAAAGCAAGTCATGGCTCTTACTTGGTGGTGTAAGGAAAGTAAAAATGAAAGTAATGATGCGATTATATGTGATGGTTCAATAAGAAGCGGTAAAACAATTTGTATGTCGATATCTTTTATACTTTGGGCATTTTATAAATTTAATAACGCTTCATTCGCTCTTTGCGGAAAGACTATACGTTCCCTGAAAAGAAACGTAATTACTCCGATAATACCTATTTTGGCAGATTTGGGTTTTTACTGTAAGCAAAAAATCTCTGAGAATATCATCGAGATTTATTACGAGGGTAGGTTCAATAGATTTTATCTTTTTGGAGGTAAAGATGAATCATCATCTTCGTTGATTCAGGGTATGACTCTTTCGGGAGTGATGTTCGATGAAGTTGCTTTAATGCCTCATTCTTTTGTAGAACAGGCTTTGGCAAGATGTTCTATTGAGGGGTCTAAATTCTGGTTTAATTGTAATCCAGAAAGTCCACACCATTGGTTCTACAAAGATTGGATTCTCAAAAAGGAAGAAAGAAATGCTTTTTACCTTCATTTTACTATGGAGGATAATCCATCTCTTTCTGAGAGTATGCGTCAAAGATATAAAAGGCTTTACACAGGTACTTTTTATCAGAGATTTATTGAAGGTAAGTGGACTGCTGCTGAAGGACTTATTTATCCTTATATGGCACAAGAAAGTGCTTTTTGTAGTATGCCAAATGTGCGGTTTTCACAGTATGCCGTTTCATGTGATTATGGAATTGTAAATCCGACGTCATGTGGCCTGTGGGGAGAGTACGCGGGTGTATGGTACAGAATTGACGAATACTATTATGATTCCAGAAAGGAAGGCGAAACTCGCACCGATGATGAACATTATGATTGTTTATGTAAATTAATCGGGGAGAGAGATATAAGGTGCATTACAGTCGACCCGTCAGCCGCCAGCTTCATTACGTTAATACGCAGATATGGAAAATTTAATGTAATACCAGCCAAGAATAGCGTTATTGACGGAATTAAGCAGGTATCATCCGCCCTTAAAAAAGGCGAAATTAAGATTTGCGATAATTGTGAAAATTCCAAAAGAGAATTTAGTCTTTATAAATGGGGCGAGGGAAGTAATAAAGATGCACCTTTAAAAGAAAATGACCATGCTATGGATGACATAAGATATTTTGTGTCTAGTATTTTGACGGCGGATGATGAACCATTTTTTGCGATTGCCGCCGAGAGATAAGGAAGTGTAAATTTGAGATTATTTGGGATAAAAGAAAAACAAACTAATGCAGCGGTTCAAACTGCTGTAAGTTCTAATAATATGAATCATCCGTTTAACGTCTTAAGCCAATATATGCCTCTTTCTAATACGGAAATAAGGCTTTATTCCACCTTAAGAGAAGCTGTACCGATAATCGATGCCGCTATCTCTAAGATAGTAAGGCTTGTTGGTGAATGTAAGGTTAAATGTGAAGATAAAGAGATAGAACATAGAGTTAATAAATTTTTAAGTGATGTACAAGTAAATGCTTGCGGACAAGGAATAAATCAATTCTTGGCAACGCATCTTAATCAACTTATTACATATGGTACTGCCATAAGTGAGATAGTTATAAATCCAAATTCCGAGAATATCCATTCTCTTTATAATGCGTCACTAAACGATGTGGAATTAAGAATTGACGATAGCCCATTAAAATTAATGGTTTGCCGTAAGGAAGATGGTAAGTTACAGCCTATAAAATATCCGGAGCTTATTTTGGTTTCTGCATTGAATCCTGAACCGGGTAATGTTTACGGTAATTCTATTATGAAAGGTTTACCGTTTGTAAGTAATATTTTACTTAAAATTTATAACACAATCGGTATTAACTGGGAAAGAGTCGGTAACGTAAGATTTGCTGTAACATATAAACCCTCCTCTGATGCCGGCGAAAGGGCTTATTCAAAGGAAAGAGCTACTCAGATTGCAAAAGAATGGAGTAGAACCATGAAAAACGGCGGTCCGCCAAGCGATTTTATTGCCGTCGGGGACGTTGATATAAAAGTAATCGGAGCGGATAACCAGATTCTCGATAGTCAAATACCCGTAAGACAGATGTTAGAACAAATTGTAAGTAAACTTTCGATACCTCCCTTTCTTTTAGGACTTAATTGGTCAACATCTGAAAGGATGTCGACACAACAAGCCGATATTCTTACAAGCGAATTAGATGGTTATAGGCGTATATTAAATCCGATTGTATCCAGAATTTGTTCTATGTGGGCAAAGCTTAATGGATATCAATGCGACTTTGAAATTGAATGGGATAACATTAACTTACAAGATGAAGTACAAATAGCAAATGCAAAATTAATGTATGCAAGGGCAAGAGAGATAGAAAAAAGATTAGAGGAAAAATAATTTAAGGAGGTAAATAGATAGTGAAAGACGGATACGTTATAAAAAGTAAAAATAGCGGTCAGCCTACAAAAGAAGAGCTGGAGTTAATAAATAATTACACAAGACGCAAATTGACAGAAGATGAAGTGTATGTATTTTCAGTGGTTCTCTGCGATAACGATATAGACCGCGAGTTCGAAAGATTTACAGATAAGTCACTAGATATATTATCAGAAATGTTTGTTGGAAAAACAGGTATCATGGACCACGAAATGTGTAGTGATAATCAAACAGCAAGAATATTTTCTTGTATAGTTGAAACTATCGAGGATAAGAAAAATCAAATCGATATGCCTTATCGCAGATTAGTAGCAAGGGCATATACACCTCGTTCCGAGAAAAACGAAGATTTTATATTAGCTCTCGACAGCGGTATTAAAAAGGAGGTGAGCGTAGGTTGTGCAGTTGAGAAGATAACTTGTTCTATATGCGGTAATGAGATGAAGGAGTCTTCGTGTGAGCATATTAAGGGAAGACAATACAACGTTAACGGTAAAAAACAACTTTGTCACGCGATACTCGATAATCCAACAGACGCATATGAATGGTCATTCGTAGCTGTACCGGCACAAAAGAATGCTGGTGTTATAAAAGCATTTAATCCCCACATGGAGGGAGGTGAACTTAAGATGGAAGACGTTATGAAAAAACTAAATCTTGGTGAATCCTTAACTCTTACAAAAAATCAAAGTAGGGAATTATGCGAATATATATCAGATTTAAAGAAAAAATCCGAAGTCGGCAAAGCCTATCTGGAAGATTTAAAGAAAGAAGTCATGAAATTTTCGGCGATAGTACAGCCTGAAATAGATTCAAAAGTTATGAAAAGCGTTGTAGAAAAAATGAGTATAGAAGAACTTAAATCGTTCAGAGATACATATAAAGCTAAGATGGCAAGTATTATACCAACTACGGCGCAACTTGATTGTAAGAAAAAAGAAGTAAAAAATATGGCAAATACTCAATTCAAAATATAAACATAAAAAACTAAAAAATAAATTATTTGGAGGAATTTTAAATGGCATTTTGTGATTCTATAAAATTAGAAAAAGGTATGTATACAGTAAGTGGAAAGAGCTTTACAAAGGTTTTGGAAGGTTTAGATCCATCAGAAAATTATAAAGGTTCAGAATTAGAAGGATTAGACGCATATCAAAGACAATTAAAACGTTTTGATATAAAAGTAAGCGGAGCAGGTTGCGATAAAGTAGAGAAATTCTTTAGTACAGCAGATTCAGCAGTACTTTTCCCAGAATTTATAGCAAGAGCTGTAAAACAGGGATTAGAGGCATCTAGCGTACTTCCATCAATGGTTGCTACTAATACTATAATCGACGGAATTGATTATAGAGCAATTTCTTCATCAACAGACGGTTCAGGTACAAGCGTATCAGAAGCAGCATCAATGAGAAACGTAAACGTAAGAACGAAAAGCAATTTAATATCACTTAAAAAGCATGGCAGGGTTTTCTCATCTTCTTACGAAGCTTTAAGATTCCAAAACTTAGATGTTTTGACTGTAATATTAAGACAAATCGGAGCAGATATCGCAAAAGAACAATTGGCAGATGCAACAGCCGTATTATTAAATGGAGATGGAAACAGTAATTCAGTAACTCCAACGGCTTTATCATCAACAACTGCAATTAAATACGACCACTTAGTACAACTCTGGCAGAGCATAGCTCCACACGAGATGAATGTTATTTTAGCATCAACAAGAGTAATGAAAGATATATTAAGTCTAACAGAGATGAGAGATGCTTGTGCAGGACTTAATTTCCAAGGCACAGGTAATTTAGTAACGCCTTTGGGAGCAAAATTAATCTATGCTCCAGCTCTAGACGAATCTACAAATCCAGAAAAAAGCGGTAAGATTTTAGGATTTGATAAGAATTGTACATTACAAATGGTACAAGACGGAGATATAACAATAGATTACGATAAAGTAATTGAACAACAATTAGACAGAGCTGCAATCAGCATGACAACAGGATTTGCAAAGATAGTTAACGATTCAGTTAATGCACTTAGTTATACAGTAAGTGAATAGGAGTTGATCCGAATTGGATATCCAAGAAGTCTTAAAAAGATTTGCTATGATAGCAAGTTTAACAGTAGAAGAAGCAGCACCGTGGATAACACTTTGTGAAGATTGCATTTGTGAGATAAAAAAGCATGTAAAAAAGGGCGTAGATTTAGAAAATAAGGAAAGGCAGCTAAATGCTGCCGCCGCCGCCCTTAGTTTTTATAAATATACTCTTTATAGAGCTTCAGGTGCAGGTATGGATTCTTTTACAGCCGGAGATATAAGCATAAAAAGCGAGAAAAAAACAAGCGTACAAATGGCATATAATGTTTGGACTGAAGCTAGAAGCTGTGTTTGTGATTTACTCGAAGATGACGGATTCATTTTTGAAAGGATAGATTCAATATGAGCGGAGTTTCGGCCAGAGAGCTTATCAGAAATTATGGTCAAATTGTGAGAGTAAAAAAAGGCAGTGAGGAAAGTTTCAAAGAAACAAAGGCATTCATACAACCTCTAAGAAGTAATGATAAGAAAACCTTATACGGAAATTATTTAGGTATCGGTGCTGATAATGATGGTATGTATCTTTACATAGGAACACCGAATGTAAGCCTGGATGAATATCCGCTGGATACGATAGTTTATACAAAAAATAGAAGCTATGTTGTAAAGAGCGCTAAAAAAATTTGTATAAGCGATGATGTTATATACATAAGAGCGATTTTACAGGTTTGCAGTAATCAAGATTAGAAAAAATAAGCCGTTAATTCTACGGCTTATAAATTTTATAAGGAGATTTAAAAAATATGGAGTACTTTAATTTTACAATTTGTGATATAATTTCACAATTAGAACAAAATGAGAAACTAGGTGATATAACATTCATGTCTGAGTATCCTGCAAAGGATAAACCAACCCCGATTGACCACGTGTACGTAACAGTAGGATTTGCTGGAGTTAAGATAACCAAGAAGTCATTTGCTGATTATATAGGTGAACTTTCGGGAGAGCAAATAAAAGGTAGACAAGCATATCTTGAACTAAAGTTCAGGATATATAGTCCGAGGACGCAAGGTGGAGAAGGTTGTATGGACGTATTCTCAAATATATGTGAAGAGCTACTATTTGGTAAAAGTAAGTATTTCATGGATGATGCAGAGTGTAAGAAAATGAGTTACGATATTCAAACGTCTTCAATAGTCCTTGAGGCAAGTATAAAATTTAATGTGTTTTTGAAAGTTTAGTCATAATAACAATGAACTATAATTCATGATTTATTAATAAAAACATAAAAGGGGTGGTGATTTATGGAAAATTTAGATGGAGTAAATAGTGAGATTTACATAAAAATTGATGGCAAAATTGTAGCTTGTGTTGAAAAATACGAAGAAAAGGCAGTTTTTAACAATTTGTTAATTGAAACTATCGGAGAAAGTGCACCAGTAGCGAATTTGCGAGGTAAGGAAAGGTATAATATTGAGTTTTCAAAATCTTATATTTACACTGGCTTAATGGGAGGTGAACAATCGTTATTCAACAAACGAAACTTCGAACTAACGGTGGTGATGCCCAAAAAGAATGTAGTGTATTCTGGATGCGAGTGGACTAATATTAGCACTAATATAGGTGTTAATAACTTAACTGCCGATACCCTTAATTTAACGGCTGTAAAGCGAGAAGAAGTTATACAGTTATGATTTTGTAGGAGGACAATTTTTGATGTTTGAAAAGAATCAACATAAATTTTTAGGAAGAGTGGGTCTTATAGAACCCATAATAATTTCAGGAAAAACCTATGGGCTTAAGGTATTACCTGTGTATGACTTATTAAGATGTGGGATGATGTATAAAAACCTTGTAAATAAGCTTGCGGAGCAGGGAATAGATAGAAGTATCTGTGAAAAGGTTTGTGAACAAGCGTGCGTAGTGTCTATGACTCTTTATAATTCAAATGACGAAAGAGTATTTTGTGATGGATTATCTGTTCTTAGAGGCCTTACGTATGAGGAGTTACAAACAGCTTATAAAGAATATAAAAGGTTTGGAAGTAAATTTGTAAAATTAGATAACGTCGTATTCGGGATAATAAATAAGGTTAAAGATGGTAGATTTAACTTTAAGGCTGATAAGAACCACGAAAAGAAAGGCAACGAAAGAGCATGAAGTTAACTAATGAGATTTTGAGTATAATCGGTAGAAGCTCAAACAGTGAAGAGTCAAGCAATTATGAGCAAATAATGACAGAGCTATCGGAGATAGACGCAAGCGTGATATCAGATTGCTTCGAAAGAGATGCAAGAAGATATTCAAGAAACATATCACTTGAATAAGGGGTGAAAAGATAAGTGAATTTAGAACCAATGAGGTATAAAAATTATGTTTGGAAATATAATCCAAAAAGGTTAAGAATATCACACGAAAGAAATATAAAGGAAATAGCCGTACCATACGAAAGAAGCTTAGTTCGAGATTATGGTGAGAAAAGAAAGATTGTAAACGGAATAGGGGAATTTTTCGGAGAGGATTGCATAAAAGATTTTGAAGAGCTAAAGGCTGTTTTTAATGAAGGCGGAGTAGGTTATCTTATTTTACCTAAAATGAATCCGTTCTTAGCCGTATTTAGAGCAATAGAATTAGAAGAAAACCCTCAACCTGATTATCTTACATATTCATTTGAATTTTGGGAATGCAGTAATGGTTATAGATGCCAAGACCCTTGTGGCAGTAGTTATTATGTTATAAAGCAAGGGGAAAGCTTATGGAACGTATCTAATGAGGTGGGAAAGAGCATAGATGAACTAATGAACTTAAATCCATCCATAAAGAGGCCTGACGATGTTGAAGAGGGCGAGAGGGTGAAGATCAAATGAAGTTTATCTGCTTAACTATAAACAATAAGGAAGTAATATTTGAATCTCCGAACTTCGTTACGATTGATATTGATAAACAGGCACCAGCGGACAGTATGACAGTAACCTTTGAATGTAATGAAAGAGTAGATGAAATCAAGGAAATTAAGGCGTACATAGAAGATGATTTAATTTTTAACGGAATAATAGATGAACAACAGTTTATAATAATGAATTCTGGAATTTTTCTAAAACTTTATATTAGAAGCAAAGCAGGACTTTTACTCGACAATGAAGCGTTACCTCAGATATATAATTTTGCAACGCTAAATACAATCTTTGAAAGGCACATAAAACCTTATGGCTTTATTGGTATTGAAGGTAATAAGGATACTATGATAGAGAAATTGAGCGTCACAAAGGGAATGAGCGAATGGGACGTACTTAATAATTTTTGCGCGGTAGTGCTAGGAATCACTCCTAGAGTTACTGTTGACGGATACATAGATTTAACAGACCCAGAGCTTGATGATATACTTTATATAAATGAAAAAAATAGCAAAATTTGTAATTATTTAGCAAAAGAAAAAATCAAAAGGTGTGACCAAATATCACAATCATATGTAAGAGTTCATAAAGGTGGAGCATACGATGGATTAGTTTCTAATGAAGAAGCAATAAGTAAAGGAATAGTAAGGAAAAGATATGTAAATATCGTGGATAACAATAAAATGACTATGCAGTACGTGGAAAATCAGGTAGAGAAATCTAATAAGGATTCTTACGAATTAAATCTTACATTAAATGGATATATAAAAGTAAGATTAGGAACGAGGGTGGAAATCGACAATAAAGTTTTGGGTAACGTAAAAAATCTTATTGTAGATAAAATTAGATATACTCTAAATCCTGAATCGGATTTTACGGAATTAACGTTAAGGAGGATGTAAAATGTGGCTATCTGAAGAGATTGCATCGGTGGGAAAGAATTCAGAACAGGTTAGCCTTGGCCATGTTATAAAAGCGGAGTCGGGCAAAATTACCGTGAAAAACGGTGAGGATTATAAGGACATACCGTTAATGGCACCGGGATGCATAAATTATGTTCCCCAAAGCGGAGAAGAAGTAGTGATAGTAAACTTAGGAGAGCAGGCGGTATGCAGTACTATTTCGGCAGCGAGAGGTAATATAAATCCCGGAGAGCTTTATATAGGTACGCAGTCCGGAGCATATATATGGCTTAAAAACAATGGACAAGTTGTAATAAACGGACAAGTATTCGAAAAGGAGTGATAAATTTTGGATACGGCAATAAAAGGCGGAGATTTTCTAAAGGATAGCCGTGGAATGCCAATAACCTTAGAAGGTATTGACGAAATACTTCAAAGAGTAAAGATACGGCTGGATATAGAAAAGGGAACGTTTCTTTATGATGAAAATTTAGGAAGTCATTTACATAGCCTAAAATCGGATATGGAAAATTTAAATGATATAGCATTATCCTACGCTCGAGAGGCAATAGCTCCAATGTGTGGTGTAGAAATAGAATCCGTAGAGGTTATACCAACAAATTCCAGTATGGAATTAACCTTAACGGTTTTAAGCGATAATGAATACGGAGAGGTGGCAATAAAGGTTTAATGGAAAGCTATGAAGTTATATTAGATAGAATGAAAACAAAATTTGAAGATGAAGCCGGATTTTCGGCCGATGATGCATCGGATATAGGAATAAGATTAAAAGTGTTAGCAGCGGAGATATATTCAATAAAAAGTAATATAGAATGGCTAAAAAGGGAATTATTTCCACAAACAGCAACTGGTACGCAACTTGAAATGCTGGCTCAAGAACGTGGCTTACAAAGAAAAGCAGCAATAAAATCACAAGGCGTTTTAACATTTTCAATATCATCAGCAAGTCTTAATGATATATCGATTCCAAAGGGTACGATTTGCTCAACTTTGGGAATTAATAGCGTAAGTTTTGTGACGAAGCAAGACGCAGTAATAACGCAAGGAAGTTTAAGTGTAGACGTAGAAACGGAAGCAGAATCAGGAGGAGCAAATAGCAATACAACAGCCGGTACGATAACAGTATTGGTAACGCAGGTTCAAGGAGTAGAAACTGTAAATAACGCCAATGCATTTACAGGCGGTACCGATGCCGAAACTGACAACGAATTACGTGAAAGATTACTTGAAAGCTATAAAAATATATCTAATGGTACGAACAGTGCATTTTATAAAAAATGTGCTTTAAGCTATGACGGCGTATATTCTGCAAGCGTAGTAAAGAAATCACGTGGAGTAGGAACGGTAGACGTATATGTTGCAGGAAAAGGCAAGGCCGTAGATTCAAGTACTGTTGCGGCAATACAAAATGAAATAAACAGCTTAAGAGAATTAAACGTAGATGTTCAAGTAAAAAATGCAACTCTTAGTCCCGTTGACGTTTATTTTAGCTTAGAAGTAGACATGGAATACGATAAAGAAACCGTAAAACAAGCCTGCAAAGATTCAATAAAGGCTTATTTTGATTCATTGAAGGTAGGAGATACTGTATATTTAGTGGCAGTTGCGGATGCAGTTTACCATACGCCCGGAGTAAAGAATTATGAATTTATAGTATCAGGTAATAGAGACGTTACAATGACACAAGATAAATTAGCAATATGCGGAAATATAACAATAGCAGATTTATAGGAGGTAAAAAATGAGTACATTAGATTCAATGAAGAAGGTACTGGAGCCTCTGAATTTATATAACATACAATCGGGAAGCACAATATATGCGGAACTGTTAACCTATGCACAAGAACTTGATTCGTTGAGTGATGAGCTAGAGATTATTCAACGAGAAGGATTTATAAACACGGCTCAAGATTATGGACTTTCACTAAGAGAAAGATTGATAGGTTCGGTAAAGGAAAGTTTAAGTGATAAAAACCGCAGAGAAATGCTTATAAAAAGTTTTAGCGTAACAGAAAATGACTTTACGAAGGAAAGTATGGAAGAATCATTAAAATCTTGCGGAATAAAAGCGAGTATAGTGGAAAATCCTTCGGAAAGTAAGGTACAGGTACAAGTTGAGGAAATACTTGACAGTACTGTTAGCGAGGAAAAGATAGAGCTTGACGCATTAGAGATCCTACCTTCGCATCTGGATGTGGAGATACAATTTAATAGTTAATTAAGATAAATAAAAAGAGTGTCTAATAAATAGGACGCTCTTTTTGTTATATATTATGAATATTTAAAATAAAAAAAGAAAAATATTTTCAATATTTCAAGCATATTTAATGATAATTTATCAAAAAAACACTTGCTTTTTTTTTTTTTTTTTTTTATAATTAATAATAAGAAAAATGTTTTCTTAGAATTTAAATTTATAAATTATGAAAGGATGATAGACATGGCAAAGAGTGTAGCAGATTTTAGTGATGTTAAGAAGAGGTATAAGGAAGCGAAAAAGATTTTAGAAAAAATAGAAAAAAATGAACCATTAAGTTTTAAGGACATGAAGTATATATACGGAAATAAAGGTGGAGCCCGACTAATACAGCGTATAGAGAACAAGGGAGTTTTGGGTATTGGAAAAGGACTTTACTCCAAGAAACTAGATGAAGTGCAAGCCTTATGGCGCTCCTGCAAAGTGGATACGGCGCTAAAGGCTACAATCGAATTTATAACCAATAACGAAGACGATTTGGAACGAATTAAACCCATTCGGGACAAATGTGGTTTGTTTGTTGAGGCGTTTTTAAAAAAATATAAAAGGGAACTCGCTACCACGGATCGCAAACTGTTGGAAAGTTTCATTACGTATTGTAAAACGGACCTACGAGACGAAGAATCCCTCGCTCGTGCGAAAAATTTGGCTTTGTATGCAGCCGGAACGACGGGTACGATTGCCCTGGGAATTGGTGCTTACTTTGCAGCGTCTGCAACAAGCTTCGCGGTGGGACTAGGCGCCGCCTCCGCTTGTGGTAGCGCGGGGGCCGCCCTGGGGCTTGGTGCGGTATGCGTTATCTCTGGGATGGTTGCTGGTTTTTGTGGTTGTGCGGCTATAGTTTTATGTGGTTCGTTAATTTATGGGCTCGTTCGTTATTTGAAGTGGAAAAATTACGAAGGTTTAATAAGTAAATGTAACGAGCTTTTGAAGGAACTGTCGAAATTCGATAAAACGATGGAAGACTATAAGAGTTTGACAAAATACTTGCCGGATTGTTCTGAGTTTTTTACAGGTACTGCCGCGTGTGCTGATGAGTATTTGAATAAGGTCGGACTCAAAAAATTATCTGTTATTAACAGCCGTAAGCCTGGGAAAAAAGATTATATCCTTTATTATGATCATTCGGAAAGCGATTTACTGAATGCTTATAAAATCTTTTTTATGTGCTTAATATATCGCTGTAGTGCTAAAGAGAAAGATATGGAAAAATATGATTCTGCTAGACTATCTGCTGAAATGTATATACAGAAATATGGGAAACAGGAGTTGGTTGAACCGGACGGTGATGCTGAAAACAAGACAAAACAAGCTCGGTAATAGCTTTTGGGATATATGTTATTGCTTTTGTGTGCAAATAAAAAAGGTATTGCAATTTTAAACAATTAGTGATATACTTTTAAAAGACTGTTTTAAAGTAAAGGAAGAGTGGGGCGACCCGCTCTTTTGTCTGTATTGGAGGAGAAGATTTTGGAAAAGAAAAAAGGTATGTCAACAGTAGAAGTTGTGAGAGAAATAGTTGCTCCCATAGCCGAAGATTTAGGACTTGAATTATGGGACGTAAGATTTTTAAAAGAAGGCACTCATTGGTATTTGAGAATATTTATAGATAAGCAAGGCGGGGTTGGGATAGAAGACTGTGAAAATTTAAGCAGATCAATAGATAAACCCTTAGACGAAAAAGACCCAATATCTCAATCATATTGTTTAGAAGTATGCTCACCGGGAATAGAAAGAGAATTAGTTAATAAAGAGCATTTCGATAAATTTATAGGAAATTCTGTTAAGGTAAAGTTGATAAGACCGAATGAATCGGGAGAAAGAGAATTTATTGCACAGCTTATAGGAATGGAAAATAACGAGATAGAGCTGAAAAAACAAGATGAAGAAATAATAAAGATAAAAAAGAAGGACACAGTTTATGTAAAATTAAATGATTTTGAAGAAAATTAAATTTATATATATAATTAAATTAGGGGGATAAAAATGAATACAGAAATTTTTGACGCATTAAGAATACTTGAAAAAGAACGTGGAATACCGATGAATTTTATGTTAGAAAAGATAAATAAAGCTATTGTGACGGCGTGTAAGAATAGCTATGACGGTAATGAAGATGTAGTTATAAACATAGATGAAAACACGGGTAAATTTGAGGTTTACTTAAAAAAGACAGTAGTAGAGGAATTAGAGTGTAAAGGAAGAGAGATAACTCTGCAGGATGCACGTAAAATAGACGTAAATGCAGCCGTAGGAGAACAAGTTGCCGTACCGCTTGATACAAAGGAATTTGGTAGAATAGCAGCTCAAACTGCAAGAAATATTATAAGACAAGGTATAAGGGATGGAGAACGCAGTCAATTAACTCAGGAATTTCAGCATAAACAGCATGAAATAGTAAGTGCACTTGTTGAGAGAATAGACGATAAAACAGGAGCTATGACCTTGCGTATAGGTAAAGCGGAATCCACGCTTCCAAAAAGTGAACAGATTGGCAATGAAAATGTTAAGGAAGGCGACCACATAAAGATATATATATCGGATGTTAGAGAAGGAGATAAGGGCCCGAGAGTAATGATATCAAGAACGCATCCAGATTTTGTAAGAAGATTATTCGAAATTGAAGTACCAGAAATAGGAAGCGGAGTGGTAGAAGTAAAGGCCGTGTCGAGAGAGGCAGGTTCGAGAACGAAATTAGCTGTTTATAGTAATGATGAAAACGTAGATGCAGTAGGTTCGTGTATTGGAACTCACGGAGCGAGGATAAATGAAGTATTAAAGGAATTAGGTGGAGAAAAGGTAGATATAATAGAATACAGCGATGAACCACAAAAATTCATCTCTGCGGCCTTAGCTCCGGCAAGCGTTATAAAAGTAGAATTTAACGATGAAACTCCTAATGCGTGTAGAGCTACGGTTCCTGATAATCAGCTTTCTCTTGCAATAGGAAATAGGGGACAAAACGTAAGATTAGCAGCAAGATTAACGGGCTGGAAGATAGATATAAAACCCGAAAGCGGATTTTATGGAGATAATAAAGAATAAGGGAAAGCGTGTTAATAATGAAAAAAGGGCATGTACCAATAAGGAAATGTGCAGGCTGTGGAAAAAAAGCAGAGAAGAAAGAATTTATCAGAATAGTAAAGCAAAATGATGCTTTAATTATAGATGAAAGTAAAAAGTTAGATGGTAGAGGCGTGTATTTATGCTTTAATAGTGAATGTTTAAAGGAAGCACGTAAGAAGAGAAGAATAGAGAGAACGTTTTCTATTAAGATAAATGAAGAATTTAGTAATCAGTTGGAGAAAGCGGTGAACAGTACTGAATAATAAGGTATTATCGTTTATTGGACTATCAAGAAAAGCCGGTAAGTTAGTTTTAGGAACGGATGCAGTAATAGAAAAGATATCGAATGGTTTAGTAGAAGCAGTGTTAGTTTCATCAGATTTATCCGAAAGGTCCCTTAGAAATATTGAGAGAATATCTAATGAAAAGGGGATAGAGGTTTTAAAATCTAATTGCAGTATGGATGATATATCAAACATATTAAAAAAGAGAGTAGGAATCATTGGGATAATGGATAAAGGTTTTGCCGGAGCATTTAAAAATATGCTGAAGCAAGAGTTAAAACCAGAGAATAGAGAAAAAAGTGACGAAGTATACAAAGTAAAAAATGAGGAGGAAACAGCTTATGATGAAATATAGAGTACACGAAGTAGCAAAAGACTTAGGGGTACCGAGTAAAGAGATAATAAACTTACTTAAGGAAAACTTAAATGAAGAAAAAAAACACATGACGGCTTTAACTGAAGAGGAATTAAGTTATATATTCGAATATTATACGCAAAAAAGACAAGTAAAAAGCTTTGACGAATATTTTAAGGCCGATGGCATCGAGATAGATGAAAAATTAGAAAAAGGAAATAATAAATCAAATGAAAATAAGTTAGAACCTAATAATAAAAAACAAAGCACATCTGATAAAGTGGAGGGAGCTAAAAGCTTGAAAAAAGAGAAAAGCAATTCTATACCTAATAGACCTAAGAAAGAAAAGGCTGTTGAAAATAAAGCAGTAGGTAAGAAAGCAAATAAAGCTATACCTGATCAAAAAATAACCATAACGCAGGAAGCAATAAAAAAACCTGAAGCAATAGTTGTAAATACAAGAACAGTAGATATAAACATAGATAAATATAATGAGAAATATGACCGTATGGCGTCTGAAAAAATACAAACTGATCATGTTGTACAAAAACAAAAGATAAATCAAAAATCCCAGCAGCGCGGAAAAATGAAAAGCTCTAAAAGAGAAACGGAATCCGAACGCTTAAAAAGAATAGCTATGGAAAGGAAAAATAAGCCCATAACAGTATCTATACCCGATGAAATAACCGTAGGGGAATTAGCAACAAGATTAAAAGCAACATCCGCAGAAGTAATAAAGAAATTAATGATGATGGGCGTAATGGCATCTATAAACGATACCATTGATTTCGATACGGCAAGTTTAGTAGCAATGGAATTTCATGCTAAGGTAGAAAAAGAAGTAGTAGTTACAATAGAAGAAATGATAATAGACGACAGCGAAGACGATGAAGGTAAATTAGTACCAAGAGCACCAGTAGTGGTAGTAATGGGACACGTTGACCACGGAAAAACATCTCTGTTGGATGCAATAAGAAAAGAAAGTGTAACTTCCACGGAAGCCGGAGGAATAACACAGCATATAGGTGCATATAGAGTGAATCTTGATGGAAGAGAAATAACATTCCTAGATACTCCCGGCCATGAGGCCTTTACAACAATGAGAGCCAGAGGAGCACAAGTAACGGATATAGCAATACTTGTAGTTGCCGCCGACGACGGAATAATGCCTCAGACAGTAGAAGCAATAAATCACGCAAAAGCAGCTGGAGTTTCTATAATCGTAGCGATAAATAAAATGGACAAAGAAGGAGCAAATCCAGATAGAGTAAAGCAACAGCTAATGGAGCATGAACTAGTACCAGAAGAATGGGGCGGAGATATCCCATGCGTACCGGTTTCAGCTAAGAAGGGTGAAGGGCTTGACGATTTACTAGAAATGGTACTTTTAGTTGCTGATATGAAAGAATTGAAAGCCAATCCAGATAGAGCAGCAAAAGGAGCAGTAATAGAAGCAAGACTTGATAAAGGGCGCGGACCGATAGCAACAATACTCGTACAAAACGGAACGCTTAAAATAGGCGATACAGTCGTAGCGGGTATGACCGTGGGAAGAATACGTGCAATGCTAAACGATAAGGGAGTAAAAGTAACAGAAGCAGGCCCATCTATGCCAGTTGAAATAACGGGATTAGATAGCGTACCGTCGGGCGGAGATACATTCAATGCAGTATCAGACGAAAAGCTTGCAAGACAGCTCGTAGAGCAAAGAAAGATGAAACAAAAAGAAGATAGATTTGACAGTCAAACGAAAGTAACGCTTGATAATCTTTTTGCACAGATGCAACAAGGCGATGTAAAGGAATTAAAAGTAATCGTAAAGGCCGACGTACAAGGTTCAGTTGAGGCAGTAAGGCAATCGCTTGAGAAATTAAGTAACGACGAAGTAAGAGTACGTGTAATTCACGGAGCCGTAGGAGCGATAAATGAATCTGACGTAATGCTTGCTAACGCATCAAATGCAATAATCGTAGGCTTTAACGTAAGGCCAGACCCAATAGCCGCAGAGAATGCGGAACGTGACGGTGTAGATATGAGGTTATATAGAATTATATATGATTGTATAGAAGAAATAACCTCTGCGATGAAGGGTATGCTTGCACCGAAGTATAGAGAAGTAGTACTAGGCAGAGCAGAATGTAGGCAGGTTTATAAAATTTCTAACGTAGGAGTAATTTCGGGAAGCTACGTAGTATCAGGTAAAATAACGAGAAACGCACAGATAAGAGTAGTACGCGACGGAATCGTAATAGCCGAGGATAAGATGTCGTCGCTAAGAAGATTTAAGGACGACGTAAAAGAAGTAGCCCAAGGTTATGAATGTGGAATAGGTCTAGAACGCTTTAACGATATAAAAGAAGGCGACGTATTTGAAGCATTTATAATGGAAGAATATAGAGAAGACTAAAAATGAAAAATGAATATGATAGGGGAGAGGTGTAATGCCTAGCCATAAAGGACAGCATAGCAGTGAAAATATAAAAAGAGAAATCTATGCAATAATGAGAGAGCTAAAAGACCCGAGAATAAGCGAAGGGTTTATAAGTATAGTAAAAATAGATATGTTTAAAGATATGTCGGGCTGTAAAGTATACGTAAGTGCGATGGAGGGACTCGAAAGAGCAAAGAAAGCCGTAAAAGGCTTACAATCCGCAAGTGGATATATAAGAAAAGAAATAGGAAGTAGATTGAGATTAAAATACGTGCCAACAATAGAGTTCCAAGCCACGGATTCCGTAGAATACGGAGTAAATATATTAAAGAAAATAAATAGTATTAAGGCAGAAGATAAAGAAAAGACATTGGCACAAACGGCTGAGATTTTGCGTGAGATGGATAATATAATTATCCTAACTCACCACTATCCAGACGGGGATACACTAGGTTCAGCGTATGGATTATGTAGGGCTTTACAAAAACTCGGTAAAAAAGCAAAAGTACTTCATAGCAAAACGATAGCAAAGAAGTATAGGTTTTTAGAAGAATACGAAGAAAAACAAGAGTTTGAACCTCAAAACGTAGTAAGCGTAGATATTGCAGATACTGAGCTTCTTGATGAGGAATTTAAGGAATACTCAAATAAAATAGATTTGTGTATAGACCATCATATATCTAATAAAAGATACGCAAAAGCCCTATTACTCGAATCTGATTCTGCCTCAACAGCAGAGATAATTTATAAAGTAGTGTGTGAATTGGGAGTAGAAGTAGATAAAGAAATAGCAAATTGTATATATACAGGTTTATCTACGGATACAGGTTGCTTTAAGTATTCAAACGTTACACCGCAAACACATAAAATAGCTGCACAGTTAATGGAGCATGGAGCCGAAGTATCGAAATTAAATAAAATATTTTTTGATACAAAGCTAAAAGAGATGGTAGAATTAGAGAAAATGATATATGAAGATATAAGATATTATTTTCAATATAGGTGTGCATTAGTGTGCGTGACATTAGATATGATGAAAAAAGCCGGAGTAGACGAAAGTGAATTAGAGGGAATTGCATCAATTCCCAGGAGTATAGAGGGTATACAAATAGGTTTAACGATAAGAGAAAAAGCAGATGGATTTCATAAAATTTCCGTAAGGACAGTAGAGGGGCTAGATGCATCTAAGGTATGTAAAGTATATGGAGGCGGTGGCCATGCTTGTACGGGAGGATGCACAATAAAAGGTAGATTAGAAACAGTAAAAGACGAAATATTGATGACAGTAAGAGAGGTTTACGGGTGGTAAAATGGACGGAGTATTGGTTATAGATAAACCTAAAGATTATACATCATTTGACGTAGTAGCAAAAGTAAGAAAGCTTACAAAAGAAAAAAAGATAGGCCATACAGGTACGCTGGACCCATTAGCCACCGGCGTACTGGTCTTACTTTTAGGAAATTCTGCAAAATCACAAATTTTTATGGAAGAACATAAAAAGGAATACGTAGCAGAACTGCTTTTAGGAGCTATAACCGATACGCAAGATATTACAGGTAATGTAATAAAAGAAGTAAAATCTAATGTAAGTAAAGAAGAGTTTGAAGATTCGATAAAGGATTTCATCGGAGACGTGTATCAAATACCTCCGATGTATTCCGCAATAAAAAAGAATGGAAAAAAGCTTTATGAGTTAGCAAGAGAAGGAAAAGAAGTAGAAAGAGAAAAAAGAAAAATAAAAATTTATAATATAGATTTATTGGATTATAATAGGGAAAAGCAAATGGCAACTATTAAAGTATTATGTTCAAAGGGTACGTACATAAGAACGCTTTGCGAGGATATAGGAAATAAATTAGGCTGCGGAGGAGTAATGACACAGCTTAGAAGAACTCGTACAGACGGATTCAGTCTTAAAGAAAGCATTACGGTACAAGATTTAGAGAAAATATGTAATGAAGGAAATATAGAAGAAAAGCTTTTAAAAACGGAAGCTTTATTTGATAACTTAGAATCAGTTAACGTAACGAAACCCCAAGCAATACGCTTTACAAATGGTGGAGGATTAATGCTTTCGAGGGTAAAAAAAATAAATAACTTAAAGACGTGTAAAGCTTTAAGGATATACTACGATAATACTTTTTTAGGCTTAGGAGAGATTGATAACGAAAAAGAGGAAATACGCGTATTAAGGATATTTAATAATCGTATAAATTAAAGCGGTGAAAAAATGGAAGTATATTTAGATATAGAAAACCAAAAATATCCCACGGCCCTAGCTTTGGGATATTTTGATGGTGTACATATTGGCCATAGGGCAGTAATAGAGAAAGCGCTGATACTTGGAAAAAATATGGGATTAAAATCTGGAATATTTACGTTTCAAAAAAGCCCAAAATCAATATTGACAGGTAAAGAGGATATAATATTAACCACACCCGAGGAAAAGAAAAAGATATTTTCTCAAATGGGTGTGGAAATACTTTATATGATAGATTTTAAGAAAATAATGAATTTAACAAGTGAGGATTTTTTTGATGATATATTAATAAAAATGCTAAACGTAAAATTATTAACATGTGGATTTAACTATACATTTGGTAAAGGAGGAAAAGCAGGAGTTAAAGAATTAAAGTATATGTGCGAAAGAGCAAAAATTAGATTAGAAGTTATAGATGCCGTATCTGATGAATATGGCATTGTAAGTTCAACTAGGATGAGGGAAGATTTAATATGTAAATAAAAATTTTCTATCTTTTGTTTTTCTAAGATAAATGCTATAATTTAACAGAATATAATTTACGGGAGTGTTAAAAAAATGTCCGAGAAAAAGAAATATTACATTACAACACCTATCTATTATCCGTCAGGTAATGCACATTTGGGCCATGGTTATAGTACAGTAGCGGCGGACGTTGTTGCAAGGTACAGAAGAATGCAAGGATATGACGTAATGTTTTTGACTGGAACAGATGAGCATGGACAAAAAATAGAGATAAATGCAGGAAAAGAAGGGTTAACACCGAAAGAATACGTAGACAAAATAGCCGGACAATTCAAAAAACTATGGGAAACATTAGAAATAACGAATGATAAATTTATAAGAACAACGGATGATTACCACAAAAAAGCTGTACAAAAAATCTTTAAGACTTTATTCGATAAAGGGGAAATATATAAAGGTAAATACAGCGGTTGGTATTGTACTCCATGCGAATCGTTCTTTACGAAAGCACAGATAGAAGAAGGTAAGTGTCCTGATTGTGGTAGAGAAGTTAAGTGGACTGAAGAAGAAGCATACTTTTTCAAGTTATCAAAGTACGCAGATAAGCTATTAAATCTGTATAAAGAAAATCCACATTTTATAGAACCAGAGAGTCGTAAAAATGAGATGATACAATTTATAGAAAGTGGATTAGAAGATTTATGCGTAAGTAGAACGAGCTTTAAGTGGGGAATACCAGTAGATTTTGACGATAAACACGTAGTATACGTTTGGCTAGATGCTCTTACAAACTATATAACGGCGCAAGGGTATGGCTCAGATGATGATTCAGATTATAAAAAATATTGGCCGGCGGACGTACATTTCGTAGGAAAAGAAATAGTAAGATTTCACGCAATAATTTGGCCGGCAATACTTATGGCATTAGATTTACCTCTTCCAAAGCAGATATACGGTCATGGGTGGTTACTTTTTGGAGATGGGAGTAAGATGTCGAAATCTAAGGGTAACGTAGTAGACCCGAAGATATTATGTTCAAGATACGGAGTAGATGCAATAAGATACTTCTTAATGAGAGAAATTCCATTTGGTTCCGACGGAATGTTTACGAACGAGGCCTTAGTAAATAGAATAAATTATGATTTAGCAAATGATTTAGGTAATTTACTTTCAAGAACAACAGCAATGGTAGGTAAATATTTTGGAGAAAACATACCTAAGGAACGTAAAGAAGGAAATATAGATAGCGAACTTGTAAATATGGCATCTAATCTTAGAAAAGAATACGAAATTAAGATGAATGAGTTTAAGTTTTCATCGGCATTAGGTAAGGTGTGGTTATTAATATCAAGATGTAATAAATATATAGACGAAACAATGCCGTGGGAACTAGGTAAGGACGAAGCAAATAAGCCAAGACTTGCTTGCGTATTATATAATTTATGTGAATGCTTAAGGATAATATCAATATTAATAAAACCGTTTATGCCAAGTACTTCTGAAAAAATACAAAATCAAATCGGAGCGGAAAAAGATATCTGTACATGGGAAAAAGCAAATTGTTGGGGAGAACTACCGAGCGATGCAAAAATAACTAAGCAAGTATCATTATTCCCAAGAATAGATGTAAAAAAGGAGATGGAAGAATTGGATAATTTAATTTCTAAAAATGAACCACAAGAAAAAGTAGAAGATAGTAAAGATAAAATAAATGAAAACAAAGAAAATGATGAAACAAACCTTGTAAAGCTTATAGATATAGAAGATTTCGCTAAAGTAGAATTAATAGTAGCAAAAATAGAGGAATGTGAACCAGTAAAGAAAGCAAAGAAGCTTTTAAAGCTGATTGTTAACGACGGACAGGGTACAAGAACCGTAGCCTCAGGAATAGCAAAGTATTATAAACCGGAGGATTTAGTTGGGAAAAGTATTATACTTGTATCTAATTTAAAGCCAGTAAAACTCTGTGGAGTAGAGAGCCATGGAATGATTTTAGCAGCAGATTGCGGAGAAAATGACGTAAAAGTAATATTTGTAGAAGGAATAGAAGCAGGTAGTAAAATAAGATAAAAATGGAGAGTGAATTAAATGAGATTAATATTTGATTCCCACGCTCACTACGATGACGAAGCTTTTAATGAAGATAGAATTGATATATTAAAGAATTTGCCCGAAAAGGGCATTTTCTGTGTCGTGAACGTAGGGACATGTATAGAAACATCAAAAAAAGCGATAGAAATAGCTAGTACTTATGATTATATATGGGCATCAATTGGCATACATCCAACGTATACGAATGAATTAAAAACAGAATTTATAGATAAATTAAAAGAATTGGCAAAAGATGAAAAAGTAGTGGCAATCGGAGAGATAGGACTAGATTATCACTATGGAAAAGAAACTGTGAACGAACAAAAAGAAATGTTTGAAAAGCAATTAGAGTTAGCCATAGAATTAGATAAACCTGTAATAATACACAATAGGGAAGCCCACTTAGATACTATGGCGCTATTGAAAAAATATAAACCAAAAGGAGTAGTACATTGCTTTTCAGGAAGTCTAGAGATGGCGAATGAGCTCATAAAGCAGGGGATGTATATAGGCTTAGGCGGAGCCGTAACATTCAAAAATGCAAAAAATCCTGTAAATGTAGCCCAAAATATACCTCTTGAATACATGGTATTGGAAACCGATGCTCCGTATATGACTCCTGTACCGTTTAGAGGTAAACGTTGTGATTCATCCCACATACAATTTACAGCCCAAAAAATAGCAGAGCTTAGAGGCATGGACGTAGAGAAATTATTGGAAATTACAAAAAATAATGCCATAAAATTATTTAGACTGGAGGGAAAAATGTGAGAGTAGGACACGGATACGACGTCCATAGATTAGTAAAAGGACGCGATTTAATATTAGGCGGAGTAAAAATAGAGTACGATTTAGGCTTACTTGGACATTCTGATGCGGATGTGTTAGTCCATGCGATAATGGATGCACTTCTCGGAGCAGCTTGTCTGGGAGATATAGGCAAGCTGTTTCCTGATACGGATGAAAGGTATAAAGGTGCCAATAGCTTAGAGTTGTTAAGAGAGGTAAATAATAGAATAAAGCAAGAGGGATATAAAATCGGGAATATAGACAGCACAATAATCGCCCAATCCCCGAAACTGAGCGATTATATAATCGATATGCGTAAAAACATCGCAAACGCATGTGATATAAATATAAATCAAGTAAGCGTAAAGGCTACAACAGAAGAAAACCTTGGTTTCACCGGGAATCACCAAGGCATTTCTGCTCACGCAATCGTCATTTTTTAATTTCAATAGATTTTGCGAGCTTGGTCAATTCTGGAGGTTGTCCCTGAGTACCGCCAAACCGAACATGAACATTCAATTTTTTAGCAAGAACAATAACGGCACGATAGAAATCATAGTCTTCACTTTTAACTCTAAGCGATTCCAATTCATTTCGCAAGGCTGTTTCCGCCTCTATTAGACTTTTGTAGTGTGAAAGTAAAAGTTTATTAATCTCCTTCAGTTTCGTGGTTTCCAAAGTTAACAGCTCGGATTCGCATTTGTTCACGCGTTGAGCACACGCAATTTCGTCACGACATATCCAATTGCCGTCGACATAAACCAATCCTTCCATACTATAGTAGGCCGAGCGAAGCTTGTTATATTGCTCCAGCGTAGCTTTACTTATAGGCGAGACTTCTTTCCAAATAGTCCGAGCCGTATCCAGCCAAACGGATGGAAGGACATCTTTATCGTCTTCGAGCTTTTTGAGCTCCTGTAAGAGCTTTTTGAGTTTATCGCGAGACTCTTTAAAATTGAAGTTACCGGGAAAGCGTAGTCCATCATAACGAACAAAGCGGTCCATTCGCACCAGCAGGAAGTTTGCCCAATCCACCATCTCGCATTTCGAGATCTTATTGCTATCACTATCAACCCACATTACGCTGTTCGGCTGCTCAATCGTAAATACACTCCCGCCCTCGGCTTCCGGGTCAGCAACTTGCTTGAAGCTATTGTAAACCTTCCCTGCCGTGTCCCTCACGTTTTTCAGCTCATTTATACTCTTTTGTGATGTAAGTTTTAGTTTTACACCTAGGTCTGTTAAGATTTTGCAGGCATTCTCATAGTTTTGTTTTGCAATCGACGCCTGTTTGGCTAATTTAGACTTAGCGTTTTGCAGCTTTTTACGAGCCTCCTGTATCTTTTTGGAATGGGAATGCTTTGTAATAGCGTCCAAAGCGCTTAATAGGTAGAATGTAGCTAATATATCGTCATATCCAGGACCTTTCCCCAGGAAGTTTTTATCTTGAATTTGAGCTTGTATCAACGCATCAATTAAAGGTTCGTATTTGCTGATGGCATTGCTGCTAAATTTCTTCTTAAATAAATTAATGACATTGTTACGCAGTTCATCAGAGTACCCCGATTTTGTATGACACACGTTAAAAAAATCACTTACGAAATCTTTAACGATATCTGGTTTTTCTCCTTTAATAAATTTTGTTTTAATGAGTGTTACTTCTTTCTTGGAATTTGGTCTCATTTTAATTTCCTCCTCAAAATAAATTTTTATGTGTTGTCGAACAAAAGTATGCGTTTTGTTCAAATGAAATTGTACACATTATCTATTATAATCTGGTGCAAGATAAAAGTCAATAGGAAATTTAAAATTTTTTCATATTTTTTATAAAACATATCAGTATCACAAACCAAAACTCCTGCATATAATGGAATAAAAACATGGGGTGATACTATTGAATAAACCGCTAATAATGGTAACATCAGTTACCTACGCAATGAAAGGTAGGAATATACTAATAAGAAACGGCTTTAAGGCGAGCCTAACACGTACTCCAAAAGGAGAAAACAGCGGCAGTTGCGGATATAGCATATACGTCCCATATAATACAGATAAAGCACAAGAGCTCTTAATACAAAAAGGAATAAAGGTATTAGGGCGAACAAATAGGGGGACAGAAGTATGATATATCTAGATAATGCAGCAACAACATATCCTAAGCCAAGAAG
>CADBQS010000046.1 GCA_902796915.1 uncultured Ruminococcus sp. | reverse complement strand
TATAAATATTATATAATACATTTGCGAATATGTCGATAGTTTTAGAAAAATTTTATAATTTTCTACAAAAAAATTACATTTCAAATTCTGACAAAAACATCAAAAAAGAAATGCAATAATATAATTAATAAATAAAAATAAGGAGTAAAGACCGATGAAGCAGGTAATTTACGCAGATGTATTAATGGGAGTAAACCTGTTTATAAACTATTTCACGTTACTTGGTACGGCAAGATGTTTATACATAAAATATAAACGCCTAAGAATATTCTTAGGTGCTTTATTAGGGGCATTTTATTCACTTTATATATTCTTTCCTAAAATCAATCTTTTACTATCGCTGCTTATCAAAATATTAATGGTAATAACGATAATATGGGTAGCATTTGGGGATGAAAATCGAAGATTACGAATAAAATCCGGGATATACTTTTACGGGATAAATCTAATATTTTGCGGAATAATGTTTGCATTATGGATATTATTTTCGCCAAGCGGATTAATAATCAATAATAGTATAGTGTATTTCAATGTATCCCCGGTAATATTATTGGCGTCAACAGTAGTATCGTACGCATTAATACAATTATTTAGTAGATTAATTGATAAGAGAAACATAAAAGATGTGATTTGTAAAGTTAAAGTAGAAGTATTGGGAAAGAATACGATTTTTGACGGTAAAATAGATACAGGAAACACACTTAGAGAACCGTTTTCAAATTTACCCGTAATAGTAGTAAAGGAAAATGAATTAAATGGAATTATCCCACAAGAAGTGACGAATTTTTTACATGAAGATAACGATAATAAAGATTATAGAGTATCTGATATATGGAAAAAGAAACTAAGAATGGTACCATTTAAAACAGTATCGGGGGAGGGGATATTACCTGCATTTAAACCGGATAATCTAGAAATAGAAGGAAGTAATAAAAAAGTAAAAAAAGATGCGTACATAGCAGTATGTAAAGAAGAAACGTTCAAAGAGGAATTCGCGGCACTTGTAAGCTCAGATTTAATAGACTAATTTTATGATGGTAATAAAATAGGGAGATGGATTAAATGAAAAGGGCAAAAAGTATGATAAGCAGAATAAAAGAATGGTTAATAAAAGTAAAGAAAAGCGTACTTTACAGGGGAGTACATTACATAAATGGTCCAGAAGTTTTACCAGCCCCACTTTCGCAGACAGAAGAAACAGAGATAATGAATAAAATCACAGCTGGAGAAATAGGAGTAAGAGAACCGTTAATAACACATAATTTAAGATTAGTAGTATATATAGCAAAGAAATTTGATTCCACTGGAGCCAGCGTAGAAGATTTAATATCAATAGGAACAATAGGATTAATAAAAGCTGTGAATACGTTTTGTCCAACAAGAAATATAAAACTTGCGACGTATGCATCAAGATGTATAGAAAATGAGATATTAATGTATTTAAGAAAAAGCTCACAAATGAAAAATGAAATATCCATAGATGAACCATTGAATATAGATTGGGACGGTAACGAGCTATTACTTTCAGACGTACTTGGCAGTGATTCAGACGTAGTAAATAATAGACTGGAACAAGAAGTAGAATGTGAACTACTCCTTGAAGCCGTAAGTAACTTGACCGGTAGAGAAAAAATGATAATGGAACTAAGATTTGGACTATCCGGACATAAAGAACATACACAAAAAGAAGTAGCAGATTCACTCGGTATATCTCAGTCCTATATATCAAGACTAGAAAAAAGAATTATAGATAAACTTAAACGAGATTTAGAAAAGGTATCTTAACGCTTACGTAAATTTTTAAAGAAGTCCGAAAGGATAGAAGAGCATTGCTCCCTTAAAATACCTCTTGTAACTTTAGGGCGATGATTAAAAGATAAATCAAAAAGATTGAGTACTGACCCGCAAGCCCCACTTTTCAAATCCTCAGTACCAAAAATAACTCTTGAAATTCTGGAGTTTATAATTGCTCCGGCGCACATAGGGCAAGGCTCAAGAGTAACGAATAATTCGCAATCGCAGAGTCGCCACGTACCAAGTTTTTTACAGGCCTCGTTAATAGCGATAATCTCAGCATGATGTAAAGAATTTTTGAAAGTTTCTTTTTTGTTATAGCCATACGAAATAATTTCCTGATTACGTACAATTACAGCACCAATAGGAACTTCTAAAATATTAGCAGCAAGCCTTGCTTGATTAAGAGCCTCATTCATAAAAAATTCATCTGATAAATTATTCATAAAAACAAAAGACAGTATCATGCGATACTGTCTTTTTACCTCCTTATTTAAAGTATAAATATAATTAATCGCAAATTCTATCAATACTGATGATTGGATTATAACCAGGGATATTCTGTTCAATAAATTTTTCAAAGAAATAAATTATCTCATTATCACTCATTTTTACTTTATATGGTACTTCAACATCAAATAATATAGTAGCTTTTGGTTTTCCTGCAACGGTTCTTAAATCGTGTATGCTGCATTCAGGATTAAATTGATGTATAAATTCTTGGAGCTTTTCGTATGCAGAATTAATAAATTCATCATTAATAACAAGTGGATCTAAATGAATTGTAGCCTCACATTTAAATTTTTCTTTTAGATCTTTTTCTATTTGGTCTATAGTATTATGAAGGGTAATTATATCAACATCATAAGGCATTTCGGCATGTAGCGATATTATTAGTCTACTAGGCCCATAATTATGTACGATTAAATCGTGTACGCCCACAACGTTTGGATACGATAAAACAAAACTCTTAATGCTGTTAACCAATTCCTTGTCTGGGGCTTGTCCAATTAGAGGCCCTAAGGTTTCTTTAATCATGCTAAATCCCGTAAATAAAATTACTAAAGCAACAACTATTCCGGCATAAGCATCAACGGAAACACCTGAAATATATGTTATAACCATACTCAAAAGTACAGTGCAAGTAGCAGCAACGTCAGCGAGACTATCGACAGCCGAAGCTTTCATGGCAGATGAACTTATCATTTTACCCAATTTATTATTGAATAAACCCATCCAAAGCTTACATAAAAGAGAACAAACTAATATAATAATAGAAATGGTAGAGAAATTAACGTCCTCTGGAGTAAATATTTTCTCGATAGATGATTTTATAAATTCAAACCCAGTAAGAATAATAACAACAGAAATGATTAACCCCGAAACGTATTCAACTCTGCCATGCCCGAACGGATGTTCGCTATCTGCTGGAGCTCCCGACATCTTAAAGCATGCGAGCGTTACAATAGAGCCTCCCGCGTCGAAAAAGTTATTAAATGCATCTGCCGTTACGGATATAGAAGAGCTCATAATCCCTACAAAGAATTTAGCGATAAACAATATAATATTAATTATAATACCAACGATTCCACTTAAAATACCGTACTTTCGTCTTACTTCGGGATTAGAAGTTTCATTATAATTTTTTATAAATTTTTCAACTAAAAATTTCGTCATATAAAAGCATCCTCCTTATTATTTTTAGATTTATTATAATTTTTTTATTTTTGAACTACGAATATTTTTCATAAAATAGATAATCAAGATTATAACGCATATCGTGCAAATACCTGCCAGATATACATTAAAAGAATTTTCCTTAACATAAATTACTTTTGAATTAGAATTATTATCATCAACATTTGAAGATATAGCGTCTACTGTTTCATTATTATCTTCATCATTACTATCATTTTCAGAAGAAATATCACTATCTTCAATATTATCTTGTTCAGTTTCGTCATAATCAATACTACTATTATGGTTACTGTTAGATGAATTACGCTTCTTATTTGATTTATTTGAACTGTTAGAACTACTGCTATCCTTGGGAGGTTTACTTGCACGATTTACAGTTATAGTATAAGTAATTTTATATTTAGTATTAGGCTGAGAAACAACAATTTTGATATCCGTAGAGGTTCCGGCCCTTCCTAACGTTGTGCGGTTTATTTTTATCTTAGAGCTTTCGGATTTGGCCTCTGCTTCAACTTCAATTTTATTTATATCATAAGGAACATCTAAATAGTAATTAAATATGTGAGGGTCAAAGCTAGGATTAAGCTCACCATCAGAGGGAATGAGCGAAGATAAGGTGCAATCTGGAATTACTTCGTCAACAATTTTAACGCTTAGGTTATCGGGATTATTAAAATATAATTCATTAAGCTCATAATCAGAAATACCATCAACATTTGCAGAAAATAAGGCTTCTGAACCGCTTGCATTGCTGTTTGCAATAAAATTAATATCAAATATTTCGAGAGGATTAATCATATCTGTAAAGAAGCCGAACTCTGAAGTAAGATAGATAATTGTTAAAGTATCTGCGATTAAAGAAGTTTTAAAATCTGCAAGCTTTAAATCATTCTTTGGAGTAATATTTTTGTATGAAACCAAAGAAGAATCGAACTTTACTTTCACTCTAAAAGCAGAAATATTTTGGCATTCAGAAGAAGAAATGTTAAAACCTATCTTCATATTTTTGCCTTTTTCGATTTCAGTGCTTTCACAGGTTAAAGAAAATTTAGATGTTTCACGTGAATCATTCGCTTCTAAAGCCCGAACGAAAGGCAAAATTAAGAGTATAGTAAATATAAATAATAATATACTTGTAAAAATCGAACGCATTTTCATTTTAAACCTCTCCAAAAGTAAGAAATATTGAGATAAGATTTAAAAACACAGTAAAATGTGATATAATTTATAAAAACAGTAAAGGAGAAAAAGTAATGTTGGATATAGCTTCAATAAAATCGTTTATAATTAATACAGGCCTAAACATATTAATAGCATTAGCAGTATTATTAATAGGATGGTGGATAATTAATAAATCAAGAAAAATATTTATATCATTTATGCAAAAAACTAGTATAGAAACGGGCATGATATCATTTTTAGATTCTGCTTTGAAGTTATCTTTAAGAACAATATTAATAATATCGATTTTGCCGACCTTTGGCATAAATATAAGTTCCATATTAACTGCAATAGGAGCTTCGATGGTGGCCGTAGGATTAGCCTTAAAGGATAGCCTAGCAAACATCGCAAGTGGAGTACTTCTCATAATATATAATCCCTTTAGAGTAGGTGATTATATAGAAATGGACGGAATTAAGGGTACAGTATCAAAAGTAGAGATGATGTTTACAACATTAATATCAGAAAATAGCAAAGTAATCATTGTTCCTAACTCCAAACTTACAAATAACAGCATAGTAAGGACGAGTAAACATAATATAGAAAAAAATGAAGTTAATTATAACATAAAAGGCAAGATATCAGAAGGAGATTTGAACAGAGTAATTGGTAAGCTGATACTAACTAACGACAAAATACTTCAAATACCACCAAGTAAAATTTCTGTTGCTGGAGAAGAAGAAAAGAATTTAAAAATAGAATTCTGGACGGAAATAACTAACACAAAGCAAGCCAAAGATAACTTAGATAAAGGTATAAAAGGTATATCCCGAAAATATGAAATAGAAATATCAGAGCATTAAAAACGATTTGTATAATTATATCAATAAAGGAAGAAAAATTCAACAAAAAGGGGGATAAACATGAAATATGATACATTTTCAGCTGGAGTAGAACCAGGAGGATTAAGAACGAAACAGGAAATAAAAGTATTAATTTGCTATATGCTTGTTAATATAAAAGAAGGAATCAATAAGAATGATTTACTAACAATATTACAAGCAAACGGCATAGCGAATTATTTTGAAGCAGGAGAAGCATTTTCCGATTTACTGGGAAGTAATAATATAAAAAAATTAGATAACCAAGAACTTTATAATGTTACAAATAAGGGCAAAATGATAGCAGAACAGCTGTCTTCTTCCTTACCGAAAACAGTAAAAGAAAGAGCTTTAGATGCAGTTAAATTGCTTTTTAAAAGAAGAAAAATAGAAAAAGAGAATAAAGTTAGTATAGAGAAAACCAATTTTGGATATAACGTAACTTGTAATGTATCCGGCGGAGATTTTGAAATGATGTCTTTAACTCTTTATGTACCTGATATGGAACAAGCAAAACTTGTGCAAGAAAATTTTTATAAGGCCCCTGAAATGCTTTACAGGGCAATACTCTCAATGCTTACGCAAAAAAATAGTGAATTAGAAAAAATATTTGAAAATACGGACAAAAAGTGAAATAAATAATTTTTATTATAAAGTTTTTTGGTTTTGATGACTTAAAGATATAGTGATAATGATATTTTGTAAAATGGATTAAAAATAATTTTAGCTATTTTAAAAGCATTGACATATAAAATTAACCTTGATATAATGTAATATGTATTAAAAAATTTAAAAGAGAGGTAAAAAATAAACATGAAAAAGATATTTGATAAGGCTTTGTTTATGGGGGTTTTTATTGGTAGTTGTTTGTTTGGATTAAGTCACAATGCATATGCAATGGAAAGATCTGTTGAAGAAAATTCTGCAGTCTATGATTGTATGGCTAGACCATTATCGAATCACCCTGGTGATGGTGGTCAAGAGTGGACCCCAATAAGAGAATGCTTTTTAAATATTTATGGTAATAATTCTTCACAAATTCTACAGAATTGTACCTATGAACTCAAATATATACCTCGTGTAGGTATAAATAGACAATTACATTCAGTACCTCAAGGGAGAGTAATTGATACTTATAGTAATTTGTTGTGTGTTTTAAGAAAAAATTCAAATGGTGATCTTGAAGATATAATCCCATTTGGAATGCTTAGAACTAATAATTTTAGATATGATAAATCGATCATAGATTCATCTGATGCTAATTATGAGTATTTTGATGCGGATTATAATGTTGTATTGCATTTTATAAAAAATTTTAACACCGATGGCAATGTGGATTACGAATCAGCTGTTGTTTTTCATGACACTGTAAAGAATCGTGTTGCAAGTGAAGTAAATTTTAGTTTTATGGAAGCAGTAGATGAAGTTTTTTCCGGAGATTATGTGAATTAGTTTTTAATTAGAGATTATATATTTTGAATTGCTTTTATAAGGCAATAACATATTAGTCATATAGGCTATTGTGTTGTTGCCTTTTCCATTGTCAAGGAAAAATAAAGAAATGTAGTAAATAAATCAAAAAATTACTTCAATTAAATATAATAATTTATAATGTTAATAATACTTTGTATAATAAACGAAAAGAATTTTTTAACAACTTACTTAGAAGGAGAAAACTTGACAAATTTAAGAAAATAATGTAATTTATAAGATGAAAAATACTACAAAAAGATAAACTGTAATATTATGGGTGATATAAAGAAAAGATGGAATTGAAAGATATAAAATCGCTTACGCTTTATGAATTAGAAAATGAAATCTCTGAATTAGGCGAAAGAGGCTATAGAGCAAAGCAAATTTATAGGTGGCTTAATTTAGGTATAAAAACTTTTGATGAAATGACAGATATATCTAAAAGTTTCAGAGAAAAGCTGAAACAAAATTATATGATAGCTAATGCAGATATAGAAAGAAAGCTTGTATCAAATATTGACGGCACGATAAAATATCTTTTTAAACTTTACGATGGTGAATATGTTGAAGCTGTATTGATGAAATATAATCACGGATATTCTATATGTATATCAACACAGGTAGGATGCAAAATGGGTTGCAAATTCTGTGCAACGGGTAAAAGTGGATTTTCAAGAAATTTATTACCATCAGAAATGCTTGCGCAAATCCAAACTGCACAAATTGATAACGATATAAGAATATCGAATATAGTTTTAATGGGGATGGGAGAGCCTCTCGATAATTACGATAACGTAATGAAATTTTTATTGTTAGTTTCCAGTCCTGACGGCATGAATATAGGTATGCGTCATATATCACTTTCAACGTGTGGGATAGTAGATAAAATATATGCTCTTGCCGATGAAAAGATGCAGCTTACTCTTTCTATATCGCTTCATGCTACGAATGATAAAAAAAGAAATGAAATAATGCCCATAAATCAAAAATGGAATATGGAGAGCTTAATAAAGGCATGTAGATATTATTCAAATAAGACCAGAAGAAGGATATCGTTTGAATATACGATGATAAACGGAGTGAACGATAGTGAAGAGGATGCAAAAGAGTTAAGTAGGGTATTAAAGGGAATAATAAGCCATGTAAATTTAATACCTATGAATAATATAGAAAATGGACAATATAATAGAAGTAGTAAAAAAAGGATAGAAAATTTTACAAAAGTACTTGAGAAAAACGGAGTGAATGCAACAGTAAGAAGGACCCTTGGGGCAGATATAAACGCTTCATGCGGACAGCTAAAACGCCGAGCACAACAAGGGAGGTAAAACAATTTGGAAGTCTACAGTAAAAGCGATATAGGAATGGTGAGGAAAAGCAATCAAGATGACGTGAATTTTAAAGTAATAGCAGAAGATATATGTTGGGCAGTAGTTTGCGATGGTATGGGCGGAGCAAACGGCGGAGACATAGCCAGTAAAACGGCTGTTAATGTAATAACGAAATCTTTAACAGAAAACTTGCATGAAAATGTAGGGCAAGATATAATAGAAGACGTAATTAAAAATGCAATATATGAAGCCAACAATCAAATTTATGAGGTATCAAAAGAAAAAAAAGAGCTATCTGGAATGGGGACAACCGTAGTACTAGCGATGGTGTGCCGAGGGATGCTTCATATAGCACATGTTGGCGATAGCAGGGCTTATATTACAAGTGAAAAAGGTATACAGCAGGTAACGCAGGACCATTCAATTGTACAAGAGCTTATAAATACAGGAGAAATAACCAAGGAAGAAGCTAGTACGCATCCCAGAAAGAATATAATAACAAGAGTTTTGGGTATAGGCTCTGAAATCAATGTGGATTATAACAGTTTTGAATTACAGTCTGATGAAAAGATAATACTTTGTACCGACGGGCTTACAAATGATTTAAGCGATGAACAAATATATAATATATTTAAAGAGAATGAAGTAATAAATACAGCTGAAAGGCTCGTAAATGCGGCAAAGGAAAAAGGCGGAAACGATAATATAACAGTTGCGGTAATAGTACAGTAGTAGTTATTTGAAGTGGAGTTGAATATTTTGGATAAATATACTGGAAAGAGATTAGATGCAAGATACGAAATCCAGGAATTAATAGGAGTAGGCGGAATGGCGGTGGTTTATAGAGCATACGACTCTATAGATGACAGAATTGTGGCCTTAAAAATACTTAAAGATGAATATTTAGGTAATGAAGAATTTATAAGAAGATTTAAAACTGAATCTAATGCGATCGCTGTACTTTCGCATCCAAATATAGTAAAAGTTTATGACGTAAGTTTTGGAACGAAAATACAATATATTGTTATGGAATATATTGATGGTATAGCTCTAAAAGAGTACATAGCAAAGCAGAAGGAGATAAAGTGGAAAGAAGCGGTTTACTTTACTCAACAAATACTTTTGGCACTTCAGCATGCACATGATAAAGGAGTGATCCATAGAGATATAAAGCCGCAGAATATAATGCTTTTGAAAGATGGTACAATAAAAGTAACAGATTTCGGTATAGCAAGATTTGCTTGCAACGATACTCAAACAATGACGGATAGAGCCATAGGTTCCGTACATTATATAGCCCCCGAGCAGGCAAAGGGAGGCATAACCGACGAAAAAGCCGATATCTATTCCGTAGGCGTAATGCTTTACGAAATGCTAACAGGGAAGCTTCCCTTTGAGGCGGATAATGCGGTATCTGTAGCAATAATGCAGATGCAAACGCAGCCTAAGCCTCCGAGAGCAATAAATGAATCAATACCCGAGGGTTTAGAGCAAATAACGCTTAGGGCAATGCAGAAAAATCCGGCAAATAGATATCAACAAGCAGTGGATATGCTATTAGATATAGAAAAGTTTCAAGAAAATCCTAGCATAAAATTTCAATATAAATATTTTGTAGATGATAATCCAACACGTTATGTAGACGCGATTAACGATATACGTTCCAATCCGAAAGACAGCTATGGCGACGATTACGTATATAACGACGAAGAGAAAAAAAGTAAATCTAAAGCAACAATTATAGCCGGAGGCATAGCGGCAGCAGTATCATTATTTGCAATAATATTTTTGTTTATAACAGTATTTAAATCTTGTGGGAATGAAAATATAAAAGATGTTGACGTACCTAATTTTGTAGGAATGATGCTTTCGGATGTCCAGAATAATTCAAGTTATAATTTTGTATGGAAAGTAGAATCCGTACATGATTCAACAAAGCCCGAGGGAATGATTTTAGACCAAAGCCCACAACCTTCATCTAAAAAAATAAAAGAGGGTTCAACCGTAGTATTAAAGGTTAATAGCTCGGGCGTGCTTGTAACAGTGCCAGGAGTCAAGGGGCTTACGGAAGAAATAGCAAAAGCAAAATTAAGCAATGCGGGACTTAAGAGCGAAACCTTGATGGTAGTTGATTCAGAAACAGCCGCCGGAATCGTTAGTGGAGTAGACCCACAAGAAGGAAGCAAAGTAACTGTTGATTCAACGGTAAGATTATATGTAAGCAAGGGACCAGAACAAGAAAAGATAATAATGCCAAATGTTATAGGTAAAACGTTAGTCACGGCAAAAAATGAGATAATAACAGCTAAGTTAAAAGTAGATGCAGATATCATATATGAGGATAGCGACAAAGATAAGGATATAGTCCTGTCAACGAATCCGTTACCGGGAATAGCAGTAGACAGTGGCTCAACTGTAAAAATTACAGTAAGCTCGGGAGTAAAGAAAGAAAAAACAGTAGAGGTTAATGTAGATTTACCATCAACAGTTAATTATGCGGTAACTTTAACAACGTATATAAACGGCGTACTTGATACAACCAAAACGATAGTTCCCTCGTATAATAGTAATTATAAAATAACGCTGAAAGGAACAACCGGCAAAAAGATGTTGAACGTTGATATAAACGGTAAGCAATATAGAGTATACGAAATAGATTTCGATGCCGCAGGTTCGAATGTGAAAAAAGTATCATCATTTGAGTTTGTTGGAAAAGAAAACACAGATAAAAATTCTAATAGTACGTCAAGTGAAAGTACGTCAGATTCATCAAGTAGTAATACACAAAATAAAGAATAATAGAATATATTAGGCTCATATAGTTTCTTAATACTATGTGAGCCTTTTAATTTATATAATTATGGTTTCTGTGTAAAAATATACCAATAAATTAAACTAATTACTTTTTATTTTGTTGACATAAATTAAATTTTGTGCTAAAATCACATAGTAATTTTGAATTTAGAAAGGAAGATTTTAATGTTATCAAAAAAATGTGGTCGAAATGGGTTTTATTATTAACAATAATGGTGGCATCGCTATCGTTAACATCAATGTCTAAAGTAAGTGCAGCGTGCAAGCCAGAGCAAGTAAAATCAATAGAAGAACAAATAGAAGAATATGTATCCATATTAGAACAGGAATCTAACTTGGCCGTTATATATTCAGATGTAGCAATAAGAGAAAAATCCATTGGAAGAACAATGAGGGCATCGTTGCGTTTGGATGATGCAAGAAGATTCGCAAAAAATGTGAAAAAAGCATTAGTAGAAGTACAAAATTTAATAAGAGAAGTAAGAACTCAAAGAACACAGAATGCACTATTAAGAGCAGTGCGAGCAACTATTGATACAGAAAGAGAAATTAGGGCAGCAGAGGCTGCATTGAGTGGAAAGAATGATGAAGTAGAATCATCAGTAATAAGATCAGGCAGTGAGTTCAACTTAGAATTACTGTTAGTTATAAAAGATAAATAGATAAAATAAATTTTGATATATAAGTTTGAAGAAAAAAGTTATGTATTAGATTCATGTAGTATTTTAGTACTATGTGGATATATTTTTTATTGATATACATTAGATATAGTGATAAAATCATAAACATCAATGTTTAATGTATATGCATCAAAGAGAATTCAAGGAGGAACTACAGAGTGTCCAATGGGAGAAGTTCCACTTTTTGAGGGTCCATTAAGAGGCTATACCTTTGAGTCAGGTAATCCTGAGCCAATATCTGAAAATAACAATAAAAAATAATGCCGACTTTAAATTGTTAAGGTTTATCTGAAATAAGGCTGAATAAATTTTAAAGGTGAGCTATACGATTTTTGAGTATAGCTTATTTTTTGTTTATAATTAAATACTTAATTTTATGATAAAAAATAATACTTAAGGTAGTATAAAAAAACATAGAATAAATTTTATTTTATCGTTGACGAAAATATGTTCTAAAAAAGTATAAGTATATACTTTTAGTCAGATATGTAAAATGGAAGAATTTTTTTACTTTTATTGACACAAATCTAAAATTATATTGTGAATTTAAAGTTAAGGAGAATGGTTTTAGTGTTATCAAAAAAATAGGTTCAAAAATAGTTTCATTATTAACAATGGTGGTGGCATCGTTATCACTTTCATCAACATTGAAGGTAGATGTAGCAGAGAAAGTAGTTGATTTATCGGAAGAAACAAAAAAGCTTATAAGGCAATCAAAAGAAGAAGAATTGAGAAATTTACCTTCATACGTATCAGAAGTAATTGAAATGGTAGATAATTACAATAGCATAATAAAAAAGAGTATGAATTTAGTAGATGAATACTCACATAAATTACGAGAATTAATAAACAAAGGTAGTAAATTGTATGCCGTATCGAATATTTTATATCATATAAGACTTCATGGATATAATGTGATTGATGCAATAAATGGGAAAACAAAAATAGTAGGAAGATTGAAATATAGAGGAGAAATCATGAATGCTTGGATTTTTGGTGAAGGGACATTTCGTACGAGACGTAAAGAAGAAGTAGCCATAAAAAATGCAGAGAAGGCTTATAAGGAACTAGCAGACAGTTTAATAGCAAAAGCTGAAGAAGCAGACAATAAAATTGAAGCGTATAACCTTTCAATGCTTAAAAATTCCGTGTTGAACGAAGAAAAAATTAGACTTTTTAAAGTTAAGTAAAAAATATAGTTATGTATTAGGTTTACATAGTATTTTAGTGTTGCGTGAACCTATTTTAATTATTGTATTATGATTACTGTATTGACAAAAATGTGTTAAAAAAAATATATAAATATATGTTTTTTATCAAATATGTAAAAATAAAAAAATTTGCTTTTACTTTCGTTGACATACGTTAAAGATCGTGATAAAATTGCATTGTAATCTTAAAATTAAAAGGAATGGTTTGAATGTTATCAAAAAAAATGGGGTTAAAGGTTGTTTCATTATTAACTGCAGGCGTAATGTCTTTATCATCAGCATCAATGCTTAAGGTATGTGCAGCAGGGGAAGTTAAAGGGGAAGTAGCACAAAGCAGTAGCACAGAGAGCTTTTGGACAAAGTATAAAAACTACGTAATTGGCGGAAGTTCAGCAGTTGGTGTAGTAGCTGCAGTATTAGCAGTTTTATTTGTTAAAAAACATAAAGCAACAGGTACTAAATTAAATGAAGAATTACCTAAAGGGCAAGATCCAGTTGTGAATTCAACTCTAGGAGCTGATGGGGAAGAAGAGGAGAAGGAAGAGGAGCCAGCTGATGGCGTTGATGATCAAACTCCAAAAGAAGAGAAGAAGCCAGAAGAGAAGCCAGCTGATGGCGTTGATGATCAAACTC
>CADBQS010000045.1 GCA_902796915.1 uncultured Ruminococcus sp. | reverse complement strand
TTTATTTACAAATCTTGCTTCGCCTAGTTCTCTTTGAGGTTGTAATATATCTGTTGCGAGTAATCCTTTATCATCGGAAAATTGCCAGTTTAAATATACGGCTGTACCTAATGCTACGACTAATGATGCTAGGACTAATTGACGTTTACGAAATTTCATTCTTTATTCCTCCTGAAATTATTATTAAATTGATTTTGTAACACATACTCTCTTAGACGTAATATTGAGAGCAGTTGTGACAGCATTTATAACTCTTTGTTGTACGAGAGGGTCATCGCCGCCGCTGCATACAACAATAACTCCTTTAATCTTAGGCTGTATTTCCGTGACAGCCAGAGCCTTTTCTGTACCTTCTGAATCTTTTATTTTTATATATTTCTTTTCACAATCATCGCTTTCCTTTCTTCTTGTAGTTTCGCCATTAGTTTTATCCTCGGAAGCTTCTTTATTTTTCTTTTCTTCGGTTGCATAAACGGTTTCGGTACTATTCTCTAATGTAACTAAAACCCTTGCTTTTCCTGCTCCATTAATACTTGAAACAATTGCTTCCAAGTTTTGCTCAAGCTTAGTTGAATATTGTTCAGAAGAAATCTTTGAATCTACGGACACAACTTTTTTATCATTATCTTCTTTAAAAAAACTTGGAATAAATATAAGAGCAATTCCAACTAATCCCAAAACTACAATTAAATTTCTGTATTTATCTTTAGATGAAAGCTTTGAAAAAGTATCTTTTATTTTTTGATCGTAGTTTTCTTTTAACGACATCTTTCGATACACCTACTTATATAATAAAAACATCTGTTCTTTTATGTTTTATTCTTTATATTAGAACAACCTCCGTTTCTATCTTTAATTTACTTTCTATTAATGATTTTATATTATTTACTAATTCGGCCTCCTCTTTGGAAACATATATTTTGGATTTAATAATTGATATGCAGTTGTCCTCGTTTGTATCCATAAAAATATCAACTTTTTTTGGAGATATTCCTTTTTCCTTAAGTATCGACAAAATTAATACTCTGACGTTATCTTCAGCAAGGTTAGTAAGTTGGCTATTTATTTTGTTAGTAAATTCAAATTTATCTTTAATTGCTTCAGTAGTTATATTGCTTATATTAAAATTTAGTTTTTTTAAATTTTTAATGGGAGAAATTAATGCACATACCATAAATATGCCTAAAACCATACGCATAGTTTTTTCCATCTTTCCAGGTGGTAACATTAATTCTATAATAATACATATAATTGACGCAATGCATATTATACTCGTCCATTGCTGTATAGATTTCATTATCGGTTTCCTCCAACAATTAATATAAGTACAGTAGATACGATTAATATCATCATACAACAAAGTATAATAGCAAGCATTGTGCCCATAACCTTACTTGTAGAACGCAGCAATCCGGAAACTCTTTTTATTTCAAATATATCGCTTGTAACGGCACACATATTTAAAAACATTATCCATGCACTACATTCCATAATTAATGGCATAAATATTGCTCCACCTGCTAATATACCAAATGCACCCATTCCAGATTTAAGTAAATTTATGCAACCATTTACAGTGCTAAAAGCATCACTTAACGCATTACCTACGATAGGAACAAAATTCGTGAGAGCAAATTTCATAGTTTTACAACTAATATTATCAGCAGATGACGTTACGATATTTTGTACGGTCAAAAAGCCTACAAACGTTGAAATCATGAAACCTAAAATCCACTTAATTAATTTATTAAATGAATCGCATATACTATTTAGATTAAGACGTGGGGAAAGGGAAGATATAACAGAAATACCCAATACGGTATTCATAATAGGGATAAGAAAATTAGAAGAAATTTGAGATATAATTTGTCCGGCTCCCATCATTACAACATGATAAGACGTAGCAGAAATAGATTGGCCAGTAGCAATCATTATTCCCGTCATAATAGGTATGTAGCAAAGCATAAATCCGGCTGCACATTTTATGATAATAGCCATAGAAGATATACTCTTTACAATCGGATTTACAATACATAAACATACGCATAGTGCACTAACAACCGTAATTATTTCAGTCATATGTTGGCTTCCGAATGAGGTTTTCAATGTATTTATGATAGCATTGAGAAGTATTATGGCAAGTACGGGAAGTAAGGCAGAGAAGGGAGTAGAGAGCTTGCTTTTACCCGTGTCTATAATTTCATTAAATAATTTTTCGGGAGTAAGATTAGAAATTTCCTTCCAATTACTTCCTGTTATACCTAAGCTATCAAGTATTTTAGATGATTCTTCGGGTAAATTTTCCTCTAATTTATCTGCACCGCTGAGCTTAAATTGTTCTTCGTAAATATCTTGATATATTTTGGAATGTTGTGCAGATACAGTAAAAAAAGAAGTAAAGAGTATTATTATAAAAAAATATAATATTTTTTTCATTTTATTATCCACCTATTAGTGATAGAGCTACGTCTGTGATTTTTTGAAATAAGGGTAAGGCAGTTATAAGTATTGCAATTTTACCCGAAAGTTCAACCTTTGATGCTAAAGAGGATTCTCCGGCATCTTTGCACGAATCAGATGCAAATTGAGTAACAAAGCAAATTCCCAAAGATTTAAATAATATCACTCCGTATTCTTTTGGAAGCTTGGTTGCGGAGAGTAAATCTTTAATTTCGTGTATTGCGGGTATAAATTCTGAAATTACAACAATCAAAACGATTGCACCGGTTAAAATATTTATCATTATTGAATATTCAGGAACGTATTTTTTGAGTGTTACAGATATAATAGCTACGATTAAAATAGCCCCTATAATTGAAATAATGTTCATAATTTTACAACCCAAATATAGACTTTATTGTTCTGAATAAAACATCAATTTCTTGTATAATCATCATAAGAACAACAATTAATCCAGCCAAAGTAGTCATCATAGCCTGTTCTTCTCTTCCAGAGCGTATGAGAACTTGATTTAAGACCGCAACAATTATGCCAATAGCAGCAATCTTGAATATTAAATCCACATTCATTTGAAAATCCTCCGTATCAGATAAACAACAAAGCAATTACAGCCCCAAAGCAAGTTCCAAGAATACTGTAAAGCTTACTTTTAACTTTTTTATTTTCTTGTTCATTTAAAAAATAAGGTTTCATAGCTTCAATGTGATATTTACAATGTGAAATTTGTCCGTCAACGTCACTAGCTCCAAGGCTGTCCCCGAAGCCATATATTAAATCACTTACATTATCGGATATACTTAAATCCTTAATTGGAGGTTCAATAGCCTGCTTCCAAGCAATAGGGAGAGGTACCTTATTTTTTATATGTTCATTACATTTTTTTAAACAGAGATAAAAAGAATCGTTTCCGATATGCTTTTCAATTATATCTGTAACAGGACAGACCGTATATCTCATTTCTGTTTCATATATTGAAACAAACTCCAGATATTGTTCTAAAAATTTTACTCTTTTAGATATCTTTTGAGAAGCAGAATAGCCGCTAAGAGTTCCCGTTATTGACAGAATTATTAATCCTATTAATTTTAACATCCGATTCATCCACCTTATATATATTATTTATTTTACAAGGAGAACTTCTATCTTGTAACATAACAATCTTATTAAATGCACCTGTACTTAAAAGTCTTTGTGCCTGTTTTCTGTTCATTAATTCATTTAAGTTTGCTGCATGTATACTAGCAATTATATCTACTCCAGAATTAAGGCTAGCTTCTATTGATATTGCATCATTTTCGCTACCAATTTCATCACAAATAATAATATCCGGGGATAGAGCCCTTATAGCTTGCAATATACCTTCACCTTTTGGGTATCCGTTAAGTATATCGCAAAGTCCTATATCACACTGAGGAATACCTCTATATACACATCCTATTTCGCCTCTTTCATCTGTAATACACACTTTATTGTTATAGGAAAGCTGTCTAGCAATATCTCTTAATAAGGTTGTTTTACCGCTTGAAGGTGGTCCTGCAATTAAAGTTTTACCAATATTTTTACCTAACCTATGTATGATTTCATTAGCACTAGATTTTTTTTCTCTGGCAATACGTATATTAATTGACGATATATCTCTTAAATTCACAATCTGATTATTAGATATAATAGCCGTGCCACAAATACCAGCTCTGTGTCCTCCGCGAAATGTTATGTACCCATTTCTAATCTGCTCTTGGTGAGTGTACATAGAGTAATTACAAATACTTTTAAATATATCGTTTATATCCATGGGCGTAACGAATAAAGGAGTACAGGATTCAGATGCAGAACCGTCTGGAGCAAGAAAATAGGATTTATTTGGACACACAATAGAAATAGATTTATTGACTCTAAGCCTAATCTCTTGAGCACAGGATTTTATTTCATCTGGTAATAAATCGATAATAATTCTTATATGGTTAGTTAAGCAAAGAGAAGCATCAAAAAAGCTTTTAATGTTTTGATTAAAATTCATATACTTGTCCCTCCTGATATATAGCTATGCGAAGGAAAAATGGATTAGAACAGTATATTTTAATTATATTGAAATATGATGAATTTATAAATTTATATTAAATTTTAAATAACATATTGAATTTTATTAATTAAAGAGTATAATGAATAATAAAACTAATATTGAAATATTATATTTTATAGTGTATTTATATACTTATTAAAGATGAATATTATTTAAGTATATTTTTACTGTAAGTTGGGGTGATGGATAATGAAGAACAGATTAAAAAAATTTTTAAATCTTACTGCATGTTTTATGGCTATTTTGAGTATGAGTGCATGCGGAAATAATAATGATGATAGTAGCAATAAAACAGAAAGTAATAGTACAGAAAAGGATTATGATTTACTTGTGTATAATTCAGATTCAGATATAGCTGATGAATTTGAAAAAATGTGTAATGAGTATAGTTCAAGAACTGGAGTAATAATCAAAGGCGTTACAGCAGACCCAGAAAAGGATAATATGGAACAGCTGAGAAGCTATATGAAATTAACAAATCCACCGAATGTTTTTACTGTAAATAATATGCAAGAATTAAAAGAGTGGCAAGATTCTGGATGCATATTAGATTTTAGTAATGCAACGCAAGAAAACTTTAAAGAGATGGCTAATAATATTCCTGAGACATTTCGGCTTAGCTCTAATACTGTTGATAGTTTTGGTGTACCTTGTACAATACAAGGATATGGTTACTTAGTAGACCCAAAGATATTGTCATCATTATTCGGTGGGGATAAGTACAGAAGTGTTCTTAATGACTTGAAAGAGTGTACTTATGAAGAGTTTGAGGGAATGATACATGCATTAGATGTTTATATTGATAATGGACAAGTGTATAGATTTACTTTGAATGGTAATGATTACAGTCTATTAGCGGAGAAAAGCGGACTTGCTGAAAATTTAAATGGAGTGTTTTCCTTTGCCGGAGGAGATACAACATTAACAGGTAGCTGCTTAGCAAATGTAGCATTAAGTTCTGTATTTAAAACTGCAGCTGATGCGAATGTGGCAGCAAATGAAAAGATAGATTTATTAGGAAGTCCATTAATAAAATTTATGCAAGCTCTTGATTTGATAACATCATCTGTTTCTGGAAAAAATGGTGGAGTATCCAGAGGAATAAGCCTTGTCAATAACACTACTAATAGTACTAATCAAGCAATGAAAAACTTTGTAAGTGGTAAATCTGTGTTTATGGTTGGAGGAAATTGGGAGTATGATACTATAGCTGTATATGATTCGTCAGTGGCAAGAAGATTAGTATTTTTACCTATAAAGATGCCACTTCTAGGTGATGATATAAAAGCGGAAGGCATAACAGAAAAAAAGTTAGCTACTTCAATACCTGTATATGTTCCTAGGTATTATTCTATAAATGCTAGATCTACAGAATTAGAACAAAAATTAGCACAAGATTTTTTAGTATGGGTAAAAACATCTGAATTAGGAGAAAAATATTTACTACAAGAATTTGGATATATACCTTATGATATAAAAGACAGTACAGTAATAGATAACCCATTAAGCAGGTCGATGATAGAGTATGTTACCTCAGAAAAAGTAATACCGGGAGTTTACTATGGAGCACCGACTAATTGGTGTAACGATACGTTAGGTAAGTATATAGCAGAGCAATACTATACAAAAATATCATGGTCTTATTCGGACTATGAAAAAGTTTCTGATTATGCAATATCAAAGTGGAAAGAAATGAGGAAGTGACAGTATGGAAAATGAGGAAATTGAATTTTTATTAGGAAAATATGATTACTTATGGAATGAGAAAATTTGGGATCAATTACTTAGTTTTATAAGTGAATATAAAGAGACCCATGATTTAGGAGAAGGTTTAAATAATTTACTATTTATGTTTTCAGAAGCACATAGAAAATTTAAAAGGGAAGTTAAGGACTTGTCTTTAATAATGAAGTGTAGAGTGAAGGGTGATAACGATGATCACTTTGGGGGCAGAGAATGTGCAAATTTTATGATTGATGTAAAGGATGCATGTGATAAATATCTTATGCAATCTGAATTTCTGGATGATATGAGAAATAAAAATTTAGAAAAATTAGTAAAACAAATAAGAAGTAAAGCGATTGAAGATGCTAAAGTAGCGATGAGATTTGAAGAAGAAACAAAGCAAAATTATTTAATATATGGTACAGACAATACAATGGATATATTTGATTCAAAATTTAGTATGTAATTAAAAATGCTATCTCATAGTTGTTATGGGATAGTATTTTTGTGATTTATTCGAGTATAAATATTTATGTAAAATTTTTTGTAAAGTACACTTGATATTACCAGAATAAAATGTTAAGATAAAAAAGTAAAGTATGCTTTACTTTTTTATGAGGGGTGATATATTGAAGAATAACGTTGAGAAAATGAGGAAAGAGAGGGGATTAAATCAAGAAGAACTAGCTAATATTTTAGAAGTTTCTAGACAAACGATATGCTCACTAGAAAACGGTAAATATAATCCTTCCATAATATTAGCTTTTAAAATTTCTAGGTTTTTTGGCACTTATATAGAAAATATTTTTATTTATGAGGATGATAATAGTGAAAAGTAAATTTTTAAGGGTTCTTTTTGATTCTTTAATAGGATTACTATATATTTTATTTGCACTATTTTTAATGAAGTCTAAAAATAGTGCAATAAAGTCCAACTTGCTTTTATTTATGGGTATAGGATTTTTTATCAATACTATAGTTTATTTATTTTATAGAAAAATGAAATCAATACATAAGAAGGTAGAAATAGAAGTTAATGATGAAAGGAATATTATAATAAGCAATATGGTAAAAGCTAAAGCTGGAGAAGTAGTACAATACTTTATCTATATATTAATTGCAATCATAAGTTTATTTGATGTTCCTTTATGGTTGTTTTTATCTTTGATATCTATTGATATAGTGCGCGAATTATCAGTTAGAGTTTTTACCAAAAAGTATAGTGAAGAAATTTAATTTTTATTTGCTTAAATTTATATAGTTTTTACTTAATTTATCTTTTAAGTAAGAACTGCTTTTTATTGTATATTTAAAAAGATAAATTTTTCATCTTTTATATCACACTTAATTTTTTGTCCCGGTAAAATAGATTTTTCGAGTATTTTTTCAGATAAGGGGTCTTCTATTTTTTCTTGAATAACTCTTTTTAGAGGACGTGCCCCGTAAGAATCATTAAATCCAAGTTTAGATATTAGCTTAATCGCATTATTTGAAAATTCTAAAGTTATATTCATGTTTTTTAGTCTAGTTTTTAATTTATTCAGTAATAGTGACGTTATATTATATATATCATTATGCGATAATTTTTTAAATACTATGGTTTCATCTATTCTATTTAAAAATTCGGGTCTAAAAGTTTTTTTCAGTTCATCTAATATCATATTTTTAAGTGATTCGTCTAAATTAGTATTTACTGAATTTGTAAATCCTAAGCTAACGCTGTTTTCGCTTATTAATCTTGCACCTATATTTGAAGTCATTATAATTATAGTATTTCTAAAATTAACTTTTCTTCCATGAGAATCTGTAATTTGTCCTTCATCGAGAATTTGTAATAACATATTAAATAAATCAGGATGTGCTTTTTCTATCTCATCAAATAATATTACAGAATATGGCTTTGTCCTTACTCTGTCAGTTAATTGTCCACCATCGTCGTAACCAACGTATCCCGGAGGGGAACCTAGTAATTTAGATGATGAATGTTTTTCCATGTATTCAGACATATCTAATCTTATAAGGGCATCGTCACTGCCAAAAACAGTTTGTGCGATTGCTTTACATAACTCTGTTTTACCTACGCCCGTAGGGCCTATAAATATAAATGAACCAATGGGGCGATTAGGGTCTTTAATACCAACGCGTCCACGCCTTATAGCCCTAGAAACAGCCGAGACAGCTTGATTTTGTCCAATTATTCTTTTTTGTATTATTTCTTCCATATGAAGTAATCTTTGGCTTTCTTCATCTGTTATTTGTGATATAGGTATGGATGTCATATTTGAAATAATTGAAGCAATATCGTTTTCACTTACTTCTTGCTGGGAATTAACTTTTTTATTTTTCCATGTATTTTTTTCATCATTTAAAAGTAATTTTAATTTTTTTTCTTCATCTCTGATTTTAGCCGCAGATTCAAAATTCTGAGAATTAACCGCTTCTTCTTTTTCTTTTGATAATTGTCTGACTTTTTTTTCGAGCTTATTTATCTTTTCAGGAACGGTATAGGATTGCAATCTAACTTTTGATGCGGCTTCATCTATTAAATCTATAGCCTTATCTGGGAGAAATCTATCTGATATATACCTTGAGGATAATTTTACAGCAGCTTCTATTGCGGAATCTGTGATATGCACCTTATGATGTTTTTCATATTTTTCTCTTATACCTTTTAATATCTCTATAGTTTCTTGAACGGAGGGCTCAGATACTATTATAGGTTGAAATCTTCTTTCTAAAGCAGAATCCTTTTCAATATGCTTTCTATATTCAACAATAGTTGTTGCACCAATTACTTGAAAATCACCTTTTGTAAGGCAAGGCTTTAAAATATTTGCTGCATCTGCCGAACCCTCTGCTGAACCTGTACCGACGATTGTATGCAGCTCATCTATGAAAAGAATGATATTACCTGATTTTTTTACTTCCTCTATAACGCTCTTTATTCTGTCTTCGAAATCGCCTCTATATTTTGTACCGGCAATCATGCCTGTTAAGTCTAAGGCGAAAATTCTTTTATTCTTTAAAGGTTCTGGTACGTCACCTAAATGTATTTTGAGAGCCAACCCCTCTGCTACAGCCGTTTTACCTACTCCGGGTTCTCCGATTAGGCATGGATTATTTTTTGTACGTCTAGAAAGTATTTGAATTACTCTATCTATCTCATTATTTCTTCCGACTATAGGGTCAATATTTCCTTCAGATGCTTTTAAAGTTAAATCACTACCAAACTTGTCTAAAAACTTGTTTCCTGATTTATTTGGAGTTTTGCCTTTCATAAATAAAGAAAAATTTATTCCGGAGAATTCTTTGCCTTTCTCTTCTGGGGTACGCCCGAGAGAAAGCGAAATTTTTTTAATGATATTTTCTTTATTAATTTCAGCTAATTTAATAATCTTCACAGCAAAGCTGTCAGGTTCATTTATTAATGCAAATAATATGTGTTCTGTACTAACAAACTTATTACCAAACTCTGAGGCTTTCAATGATGAAGCTTGTAAAATTTTTCGAGTACGTGGAGTAAAATCCTCGGAACTTATTATAGTACGATTTCCGAAACCAATTTGTTCTTTTATAATTTTTTCAACTTTATATTGATTTAATCCGATATCATTTAATATCACAGCGGCAACTCCACTGTTTTGCTTAATCAAGCCTAATAATATATGTTCACTTCCAACATAAGTATGTCCCAGATTTTGGGCAGCTTCTATAGCCAAATTGATGGCGTCATTAGCCATTTCAGTAAAACCATTAAATTTATACATAATACAATAATACTCCCTCTTAAGGTTAGCTCTATATAGGAAATAATGTTTGACAAACATAACTCAATTATTCATTATAAATATATTATGAAAGAGAAAGTATTATTGCAATTAATATTTTATCTCTAAAAAATTTTTTAACACATCAATAAATGCACCTTTTTTTATGTCAATGCCATCTATAACTCCAATACCCATTTGCTTCGCTCTCTTAAATGAATTGTTACGTTCATTTTTGATGTGCGCTAATGTTATAACAATACATTTTGAATATTTTCCGCCAAAATAATTAGGGTACATACTAAGTTCTTGCAATGCTTCTGTGGAAGGTTCGGAGAGTTTACATGATACAAAAACTGGATGAACACCATAAAAAAATGTTACATCTATTTCATTAACAACATCACACATACTATTAGGTTCAATATCCCAGTTAAGTTTAACACTTAACCTTACATCATTAAATAAATCACATTTCTTTAAAGTTATGTATGAATATAATTCCAACCATGAACCGAAATCAGAAAGATATTTTTTAAAATTTTCATCTTTAAATTTGAACGATACATTGCTATCAAAGCACAGGTTAGATATAAATCCTAAATTTTTGATATCTAATAGCATGTTTTGAGCTTCTGAAGCTAGATTTAATTTAGCATCTTTAAGATGCTTTGGTGCATTAAAATCTAATGAATTTATATTTTTATAATTCATTTTTATTCCATTTTGTATATATAAGCACAAATCTTTCCATGTGTTTAGATTTTTAAAAACAATCTGGCAAAATGATATTATATTTTTAAACATATTTTGTGGTGGAGTTGGATGTAAATTACCATTTGTGCGTGCCCCATTACATAAAAGTAATGTATCAATTGTAAGAGGGGGAATTAGGAACTGTTCAATTAAATGATTACATCCATAAATATTTATAAGTTTTTCATTTTCAATATCTATTTTAAATATTGGAACAAAATTTTTAGCACAAGACAAATATAATCCTATGGCGCTTAATTCACTGCTACCGGTTATGTCGAAATAACAGTTTTTATTTGAATGGATTATTTTTTTACATTTTTGGCTTATTGCATCAAGATTTTGATTATCTATATTAATAAATTCAAGGTTAATTCCAGAAATTTTTTCCGCAATAGTATACTCCAACGCCTGTAAAGAAGCTTGACTTGTTTCTTTGGAGTCATACATAAATATCACTTTTTGAGGTTTGAATCTAAGAACAGAAATCAAATTATCCAATTTTTCATTATTATATATTTTAACTAAACAATCCAAGTTAATCCACCTCACTAAATCTTTGATCTATAAAAGCTGTACCATCTATATATTCACTTAGCAGTAATAAATCAATACTATCTATTTTTTTATCGTGATTAATATCAGCAGCAATTAGAAATGCTCCGCTGAGTTTAAACTTACCTAATAGATAACCTGTTAATAAGTTCAAGTCATTATTATTTATATTACCGTTACCATTTAAATCACCAAATATAATTACAGTAAAATTGTGTACAAATATTCCATTTCTAATAAATACTACACGTTTACCTGTACCTATGTATCCTGAACTAGCTGTTGTGCCGTCTGAATTATAAATAACCATTTCATATCCTTTAAGACTAAATTGCTTTTTGAAGGTAGAAATTGAAGTGTGAGGATAAACACCAGTAATTAAATTGTTTTTATAATCTATATTATAAGAACTATTAATATAGTAATCGCTTGGATTAGTTGTTTTATAAATAAGTTCTAAATGGTGCTCGATTTTACAAGGCAATCCAATAGCATTTTGTAATCCTTCAATGGATATATCAAAAGAATACTGAGTATCGAATGTAATACCAGGGGGCGAAATTATTATTTTAGAATTTTCAACATTGACACCGTTGCCAATAGTTAATTCATAAGCTTGATTATTGTTATTATCTATGATTTTAACAATTAAATTATCATATTCATTTATAGATATATTTTCACTAAGCGATACTGTCCATTTATATGCAGCAGATAATAAATTATCAGGATATTCACCTGATTGAGGAACAAAAGTAAATTCACCGCTGTCTTTTGTGAGTATGATATCTTCTATGCTTTCAAAATCAGATACTTCAAGTGTATAATAAAAATAAAAATTATTTTTTCGTGAAATAACTAATATGTTGTCGTTTATAGATTCAATTAGAATTTCATCTGAATCTATAAATGCTTTATCATTTAATTTTTTAGTATTACGGTCAAAAGTATATATAGATGAAACACCGTCGCAGGATATGATTTTATCATTTGTTAAGCACATATCGTAAAATTTATCTTTAGGGATTAATTCGGATACTTTCTTTATTTCAGAAAATGAACTATTAATTTCATATAAATAATTGAATTTATCTACAATATTATATTCATCCAAAAAGAAAAGGTTTCCGTATGGAGCACAATAAATTTGCTTTTCTATCCAATCAGAATTTTTAAGGCTATAAGAAGCAGACGCATTATTTCCGAAGTAAGATAGCAAAAGTACATCTTCATTAGGAGTAATATTTATTGAAGTTACTGGATAATCACAGACAATAGTTGATTCAGTGTTATCATATGGATTTTTTATTATAATATTGTTTGAATTTTTACCATCAATATAATAATAATTACCAGATTTATCTATACAAAATTTACCTTTTTCTGGGCTACAAAATGCAATCGTGCTTGTTGAGTTTGAATCGGGATTTTCTATATCGAATTTATATATTATTGTGTTGTTCTCAGGAGTACCGATTGATTGGGTGGGCTCGTTACGACATAAAATATATAGATTATTATTGACATAATGTGTTACTTTTAAATTAGTATTTTGTCCTATATCAGTTTTTGATAATTCTTTTATTTCAGACGTAGAATTATCTAGGGTATTAACAATTAAATAGTTATTACTTTGACTTACGATGATAATTTTGTTATCTTTGTAGTAGTGTATATCGTGTATAGTCCCTAGCGAATCATATGAGCCTAATAAATTGGAATCGTATGCATAGATTTTATTAATGGAGAAAATATTAAATAATGTTATTGTAAAAAATATAATATTAATAAGTTTATATAAAGATAGCTTAATAGAACTCATAAGTATCACCTCTGAAATATAATAATTAGTATTTTAACACAAACACAAATATTTGTCAGTAAATTTATTTTAATTTATACAAAAAAGTAATAAGTAACATTGTAACATAAAAGAATATATGGTAGTATATATTGAAAACATTTTATTGGGGGATATATTTATGGAGTCAATCAATATTGGGTTAATATCAATATTGCCACCACTTGCGTCTATAGTTATAGCTCTTATATCTAAAGAAGTTATATCTTCTCTTTTATTTGGCATAATATCAGGTGCAATGATATATTCATTTCATTATGGTGGTGGAATTTTAGAGGGTATAGAAACTGTATTTACGGTTATGGCTAAAAGTATGGGAAATAATATTATGATAATAATATTTATTTCACTTTTAGGTGCATTAGTCCATGTAATAACTATGGCAGGAGGCTCTAGGGCGTATGGTAAATGGGCAGCTGAGAAAATCAAATCAAGAAAATTAGTGCAGGTTGCAACTGCTTTGTTAGGACTATTTATGTCGATAGATGATTATTTTAATTGCCTTACAGTAGGGACAGTAATGCGTCCTATAAGCGATAAACACAGAATATCAAGAGTAAAATTTGCTTATATTATAGATTCGATGGCGGCACCCGTATGTGTTATTGCACCAATATCCAGTTGGGCAGCATCTATAATATCCTGTATAGACGGTACAGGACTTAATGGTATGTTAACGTTTGTGCAAACGATACCGTATAATTTATATGCAATATTAACTATAGCCTTTGTTTTTATAATATCAATTACATCTATGGATTATGGTCCAATGGAGAAATTTGAGAGAAATGCAATTGAAAATGGAGATTTATTTACTACGGATTCTGAGGTTTGTGGGCAAGAAATGAATGATATAAAAACTTCAGATAAAGGAAAAGTTATTGACTTAATAATTCCACTACTATGCTTGATTATTGTTTCAGTATTTTCTATGCTTAAAATAGGTGGATACTTTAATGGCAATATTTCATTAGCCGATGCTTTTGGAAATACAAATTCGGGGTTGTCTATAACGATAGGTGCATTTACAGCATTAGTAGTTGCGTTTTTTATGTTTATTCCACGTAAATTATTATCCTTTTCTGATTTTATGAAAGGTGTAAGCAATGGCATAAAATCAATGGTTTCAGCATTTGTAATATTATCTCTTGCATGGACTCTTAGCGATATATGTCGTGAATATATACATACTGGAGATTATGTTGGAAATATTGTTTCAGAGTCTAATATACCTGCAATGTTACTACCTGCAATAGTGTTTCTTCTTTCCGGATTACTTTCCTTTTCAATGGGAACCTCTTGGGGAACATTTGGAATATTAATTCCGATAGTTGCCGTAGTGTGCCAAAGAGTAGCCCCGGAAATTACGGTAATGGCACTTTCGGCAACTCTTTCGGGCTCTGTTTTTGGAGATCATTGTTCTCCTATATCTGATACAATGATACTTTCGTCTACTGGTGCGGGATGTAATCATATAGATCATGTATCAACGCAAATGCCTTATGCTGTATTAGTAGCTAGTGTATCTACGATAGGTTATATAATTGCTGGATTTACAAGTAATATAATTTTAACGTTATCTGTTTCGCTTATATTAATGGTCATATCTATGATTTGTGTACATAAACTCAATGCAAAGAAATTGATTTAAATAAATAAAACTATCTAATAAAATTTAAAAAAATATTAATTAATAATTGACTTGATAATAAGTTTGTGATACAATAAAGATGTAGAAAGTTATGTTTGTTTTTTGGGAGGAAATAAAATGGGTTTTAGTTTAAAAGGTACTTTGACTTATGTAGCAGTAGGTTTAGCCGCGGTGTTTGGTTGGAATACATGCCAGTATAAATATTATGAAAACAAAGCAAATAAAGTAATTGAAAATTCTGAGCAAGAAATAGATATGTGTTTTCGTTTAAAAGAAAAAGAGATGCCATCGGTGGTTGGTCCCGATAAAGAACTTGGTAATGATATTAGGAATAGGATTGATAGTGTTGCGAAAAAGAAAGGAATAGAATTTTTAGATAGTAGAATTGAAAAATTAGCAGTGGATATTCAGAAAGCAAATTATTACCTAATTGAGTTAAATGATTTAAGCGAGTGGGATATACTTTTTGGGTATTATAGGAGTTTTGACAAATTTATTAGTTAAGATTAATTTGCTAATTTTATCTAGTTTAGTTGGCTGGTTTGAGCGAAAATAAAGTTATTTGCCTGATTATAATTTGAAATCAGGCAAATTTTTTTTATTTAGCAATATATAATTGATTTTTGAAGTATATATTAGTAAAATAAACATGTTTGATTTTTATTTAAGGGGCTAATTTTATGAGAAAAAAAATGTATTTATTTTTATTAATGTATTATTTTATCGGTATATTTAATTCCAATGTGTTTGCTTATAATTTTTACAAAGAAGATGATGTATTAACAGATTCTATACTGATGGTAAACTTAGATACAGATTCTACGGTATATGAAAAAAATGCCAATAAAAAGCGAAGTATTGCATCTACTACAAAGATAATGACGTATATTATTACGGCTGAAAATGTAAAAGATTTAGAAGGGACGAAAGTAACTGTTTCGGGGGATTTACTAAAGTCCCTTGAAGGTACGGACAGCTCAATTTCAGGTTTACGTGAAAATGATGTTTTATCCGTAAAGGATTTATTATATTGTTTAATGATTCCATCTGGAAACGATGCAGCTCTTGTTCTGTCGAACTTTATTGGTAATGGAAATATTAATACTTTTGTTGATATGATGAATAAGAAAGCACAGGAATTAGGTTGTTATGATACAAGCTTTGCTAATCCACATGGGCTTTATGATGATAATCATTACAGTACAGCAAATGATATGTATAAAATAGCAAAGTATGCTTTAAGTTTACCTTACTTCAAGGAAATTTGTAATACAACTGAGCATGAGCTCTTTAATGACGATAGAACTGCTTTGATAACAACAAATAAGCTAATAGACAAACAAAGAGGTGGAGAATATTATTATGAGTATGCAAGTGGAATAAAGACTGGTTATATAGACGAAGCAGGCTATTGTTTGATTTCCACGGCGACTAAGGGCGAATGTACATATATGATTGTAGCATTAGGTGCTCCAGTTTTTGATAATAATGGTAATGAATTAAAGCAAAACTTAGCAATGATTGAATCTAAGAAGCTTTATAAATGGGCTTTTAATTCTCTTAAATTGCAAGCGGTATGTGAAAAACAAAATCCAATAGGAGAAGTGAAGTCAGAGCTTGCTTGGAAGAAAGACCATGCTTTGTTGTATCCGCAGGATAATATTTACTTAGTTATTCCAGTAGATTTAAATAAAAACCAGTTAGAGTATAATTTAAAAGTTCCTGAGAGTATTGATGCACCTGTGGAGATGGGTGACATAGCGGGTACTTTAGAAATAGCATATAATGGAGAAGTATTAGCAATAGAAAATGCAGTATTTAATGAAAATATACCTTCAAGCTTATTTTTGATGGTTACTAGATTTTTAAAGAATATATTTTTTTCAAAGTTATTTATTTCATTATTTTTGATATTTATATTAATGGTCATAATGTACATCATAGTTACGATAAATAAGAATAAGAAAAGAAAATATAGAATGAAAAGTAAGAAGAAATATAAAAATATAAGATGAATTTTGTTTATAGGAGAATTAATATGGAAATTCTGGATATTTATGATATTAATAGAAACAAAACTGGTAAAACTATAATAAGGGGAATGGATATTCCAAATAAGGCATATAGATTGGTAGTTCATGTATGTATTTTTAACTCTAAGAATGAAATGTTAATTCAAAAGAGGCAACCTTTTAAGGAAAAATGGCCGAGTAAGTGGGATCTAACTGCGGGAGGCAGTGCAGTACAAGGAGAAACGAGTCAAGATGCAGTAGAAAGAGAATTATTTGAGGAATTGGGAATCAGAATTAATTTTAAAGATATAAGACCGAATATGACGATAAATTTTGAAAATGGCTTTGATGATATTTACTTAATTCAAAGGGATATTGACATAAACTCTTTGAAATTGCAAAATGAAGAGGTTCAAAAAGTGGAGTGGGCATCAAAAGAAAAAATATTTTCATTAATAAAAAATGAGGAATTTGTACCATATCATTTGAGCCTAATACAGTTGTTTTTTGATACTAAAAACCAATATGGATGTATAATGCATAAAGAAAAAATTCAATAAACAACGGGGTGGTTGAATTACTATCCCGTTAATATGTATTAATGGCTTTTGTTGTAATCAAAAGGTTGTAATTACTGGGATATTAATGTAAAATATAAAATTAAGATATGATATCTTGGGGGAGTTAAATGAAGATAAATTTTACAAAAATGCATGGTTGCGGTAATGATTATATTTATATAAATTGTTTTAATCAGAAAATAGATGAACCATCTAAGTTAAGCGTTAAGCTGTCTGATAGGCGTTATGGAATTGGTGGAGATGGAATTATATTAATTTGTCCGTCAAATATCGCCGATGCAAAAATGAGGATGTTTAATATTGATGGCAGTGAAGGTAAAATGTGCGGTAATGGCATACGTTGTGTTGGAAAATATGTTTATGATTATGGTATTGCACATAAAGATGATATAACAATAGAAACTCTTAGCGGTGTGAAACAGTTACATATTTGTGAAAGTAATGGTAAAATTTCAAGATTAATGGTGAATATGGGAAAAGCAGAACTTAATCCTAAAAGTATACCTGTTAAATTAGAAAGAGATAATGTTATTAATTATGAAATAAATTTAAACGGCGATAAATTTCATATTACATGCGTGTCTATGGGAAATCCACATTGTATTATTTTTGTTGATGATGTAAATAAAATT
>CADBQS010000044.1 GCA_902796915.1 uncultured Ruminococcus sp. | reverse complement strand
CCTCACTTTTTCTATATTATAGCATAATTACTGTAATTTGTATTAACAAATAAAAATCTCTTAGCTATCTTCAAACTAAGAGATTTTCAAATTTAATTAGTTACCACATTTTATAAACATTTCCTTCATTTCTTTCTGAGTCAAGCCCATCAATATTGAATGTATTGCTATAGAATTTGAATCTTTAGAAATAGGTATTATGTTTTTACTTACCCAATACCATAAATATAACTCTGGGTAATAAGGTTTATACAATTCCTTAAATAATGTATAATCTCCAATCTTATCAAACAATAAAGATTTACACTTCTCTTCAGATAAATATTGTAACATCATAAAAGCTCTAGCTACATATTTATGACAATTAAATCTATTTTCTAGATCATCTAACTTATCATTAAAGTTTAATAATAATGGATTATCATTAACTAAACGCACCGTGTTTCTTATCTCATCTAATAATGATATCTCTTCTTCGTCACTTCTTGCACAATATTCTAAACGTACTTCTCTCGAAGCAGCATTTGCACTATATCCACCCATTAATCCAGCTATTCCAGCAACTACAATTAAAACACCTAATTTTTTCCTCATAATATAATTACTTTCCTTTCACAAAAATCGACTAACGTAATTATTTTAACATAATTAACCCGTCATGTTAACAAAAAATTAGGTTTCTCCAAAATCAACTCAAACAAATCACTTCAAATAATATTTTTATATACTATTTAAGCTCCAAAAGCTTCTTTTATCTTGTCAAAAAAACTTTTTCTCTTTTGATAATTTTTTTCCGTAGAAGAATTTTCAAACTGTCGTAACAGTTCCTTTTGTTTATCCGTAAGATATCTAGGTATCTCAATCACAGCTCTTACGTATTGGTCACCTTTACCTCTGCCATTTAGATGCTGTATTCCCTTTCCTTTAAGCTTAAATACATCTCCAGGTTGCGTTCCTTCATGGACATGATACTCAACTTTTCCATCTAAGGTGGGCACCGTTACGTCACATCCTAATGCCGCTTGTGTAAACGATATCGGCATATCGCACCAAACGTCATCTCCCTTTCTTTCGAAAACAGGATGCGTTCTTACGCTTATATATACGTGTAAATCTCCCGCTGGACCACCATTTGTCCCGGCATTTCCTCTACCTCTAACATTAAGTACTTGGTCATCATTTATTCCTGCCGGTATGTTAACTTCTATTTCTTTTGTTCTACGTACCTTGCCTTTACCGGCACACGTTCTACATGGATTATCTATAACCTTTCCTGAACCTGAACATCTACTGCACGTTCTAGCTGTCTGCATAACTCCAAACGGAGTTTTTTGGCTTATTCTTATCTGCCCTGTACCGCGACAATCGGGACAAGTTTTTGGAGAGCTTCCCTTTTGTGCACCTGTTCCATTACAATCGCTACATTTATCTATTAACTGATATGATATTCTCTTAGTACATCCCTTTGCTGCTTCTTCAAATGATATAGTTAATTCTATCTCTGCATCAGAACCTTTTCTCGGACCGTTATAATTTGATTGACGTCCACCTCCAAAGCCTCCAAAAAAGCTACTGAAAATATCACCTAAATCTATATCTTGTCCAAACGGATTTCCTCCATAGCCATATCCACCACCGCCAGCCCCATAGTTTGGGTCCACTCCAGCGTGACCGAACTGGTCATAGCGCGATTTTTTATCCTTATCAGATAGTACCTCATAAGCTTCATTTACTTCCTTGAAATTCGCTTCCGCTTGCTTATCTCCTGGATTTAAATCCGGATGATATTTTTTTGCCATTTTTCTATAAGCTTTTTTTATTTCGTCATCGGAAGCACCTTTTTGTATCCCTAAGACTTCATAAAAATCACGTTTATCTGCCAAATATTTTCACTCCTTGCTATCCATTATTAACCTCTTGACTATCAAAATCCCTCCGTCGCTCAGCAACTGAGGGATTTTTTCTCTGTCTTTTACTTTATATCATTTATTTATTGTTGTCAACATCTTTATAATCTGCATCATACACTTGTTGTCCACCGTCTTGTTGAGGCTGTGCTTGTTGTTGAGCTTCACCTTGTTGTGGGGCTGCCTTTTGATACAACTTTGATGATACTTCATACATTGATTTTTGTAAATCTTCCATATCTTTTTTGATATTATCAACATTGTTTGTAGCTATTGTATCTCTTAAGGTTTTTACTTTTTGATTTAATGTGTCTTGGTCTGCACTTTCAATCTTGTCACCGCTATCCTTAATCAATTTTTCTACTGCATAGCAAAGATTTTCAGCTTCATTCTTTACATCTACTTCTTCTCTACGCTTTTTATCTTCTGCTGCATATTTTTCTGCATCTTGTACTGCCTTCTCAATATCATCCTTAGACATATTTGTACTTGAAGTGATTGTAATTTTTTGCTCTTTTCCTGTGCCTAAATCTTTTGCATGTACGTTTACAATACCATTTGCATCTATATCAAATGTTACTTCAATTTGTGGTACTCCCCTTGGAGCTGGAGCTATACCGTCTAATTTAAAGAGGCCTAATTGCTTATTATCTCTTGCAAATTCACGTTCACCTTGCAATACGTTTACTTCTACTTGTGTTTGACCGTCTGCGGCTGTCGAGAAGATTTGGCTCTTCTTTGTTGGAATTGTTGTATTTCTCTCGATTATTTTAGTCATTACTCCGCCCATTGTTTCTATTCCCAATGATAAAGGCGTAACATCTAACAACAATAATCCTTGTACTTCTCCGCCCAATACGCCTGCTTGTAATGCCGCTCCAATTGCAACGCATTCATCTGGGTTTATCCCCTTGAATGGATCTTTTCCTATTAATGATTTTACTGCCTCTTGTACTGCAGGAATTCTAGAAGAACCACCTACCATCAATACTTTATCTATTTGAGATATTGATAGTCCAGAATCTGCAAGAGCCTGACGTACTGGTTTCATTGTATTTTCAACTAAGTCTGCTGTAAGTTCGTTGAATTTTGCTCTTGTTAATGTTAAATCTAAATGTTTTGGCCCAGTTGCATCTGCTGTAATGAATGGCAAGTTGATTGCTGATGTTGTCATTCCTGAAAGTTCTATTTTAGCTTTTTCCGCTGCTTCTTTTAAGCGTTGCATTGCCATTTTATCAGACTTTAAATCTACTCCTGTTTCTGTTTTGAATGAACTTACCATCCAATCTATAATTCTTTGGTCGAAATCATCTCCACCTAGGCGGTTATTTCCTGCTGTCGCTAAAACTTCTTGTACTCCGTCGCCCATTTCTATTATTGATACGTCGAATGTACCGCCACCCAAGTCATACACCATTACTTTTTGATCATTTTCTTTATCTATACCATAAGATAAAGCTGCGGCTGTTGGTTCATTGATTATACGTTTTACTTCTAATCCAGCTATTTTACCTGCATCTTTTGTTGCTTGACGTTGTGCATCTGTAAAGTATGCTGGTACTGTTATAACTGCTTCTGTAACCTTATCTCCTAAATAAGCTTCTGCATCTGCTTTTAATTTTTGAAGTATCATCGCAGAAATTTCTTGTGGGGTATATGCTTTGCCGTCAATATTTACTTTATGGCCTGTACCCATCTCTCTCTTTATTGATATTACTGTACGATCTGGATTTGTTATTGATTGACGTTTCGCTACTTGGCCAACCATTCTCTCTCCCGTTTTAGAAAATGCTACTACCGACGGAGTTGTTCTAGCTCCCTCAGCATTCGCTATTACTACTGGTTCTCCGCCTTCAATTACTGCTACGCATGAATTTGTTGTTCCTAAATCTATACCAATTGTTTTTGCCATAATTATTTCCTCCTAATTATTTTTTAATTTGCTACTTGTACCATTGCATGTCTTATTATTTTATCGCCCATCTTATATCCCTTCTGGAATATACCTGATATAACATTTTCCTTTTGTTTTTCATCATCTACGTGCGATACTGCATTGTGTATATCTGGATTGAATTCTTCACCAATCTCTCCAAAGGATTCAACCCCCATCTTATTTAAGGCTGTATTTAATTGATTGCTGACTAATTTTAATCCTTTTTGATACTCATCTGCTGTACCTTCAGAAGATTTTAAAGCTAATTCTAAGCTATCGGCAACAGGTAAAATATGATTTATTGCTTCAGAAGTCGCATTTACGTATATCATCGCCCTTTCACGCTCTGTACGTTTTCTAAAATTATCATACTCAGCTGTTGTCCTTAATAGTCTATCCTTATAAGATTCCATTTCAGCCTTTAACTTATCATAATCTTCTTTTTTGATGTTCTCATCTTCTTGATTTTCAATTTCGATATCCTCAGTATTTTCAATTTCATCATTTTTATTTTCTAATACTTCAGATTTCTCATTCTTTTCTTTATTTTCCAATACGTTCCGCTCCTTTCAGCGTTAATACTCATATATCTAAAATTTTATTAAGTAGCTTTTCTACCATATAGGCAACATATTCAACTTTAGTTATTAATCCTGAATAATCCATCCTTGTCGGCCCTATCACTCCAATTGCTCCAGACCTACCTCCAATAGAATACCTTGTTACAACTATACTGGAATTTTCTAATGCCAAACAATTAGTTTCCTCTCCGATAAATATATTTACTCCTCTCTCTTTTTCTAAAAGTAATTTTAATATATTTTCTTTGCTATCAAGGAAATCTAATATATTTACTATGTTTTCTGCCTTGAAATCTGGTAATATCAATAGGTTATTTCTGCCTCCCATCCTGATATTTACCTGACATGCCTCTCTTGCCGTTTCCATAACTGCTTTAATTACTGGTGACATTAGCAAAGCTATCTCACTATCTGTCTGTACAACCATATTCATGAGTTCAGATTTAAGTGACGTTAACAATTTATCAGAAAGCTTTTCATTTAGTACTTCCCTAAATATCTTCAAAAGTACAGGTGATATATCATAATTGCATCTAAATAATCTATTTTTTACCATTCCTGTTGACGTCATTAATACTATCATCGCACTTCTTCGGCCGGTTTGTACAAATTGTACATCCCTTACCCTTGCCTCGTCTTCCGGCGGAGTTGTTATTATGGAAGTAAAATTAGTTATTTTAGCTAACACCTTTGCTGCTGCTTCTATCAAATGTTCTGGGTCATCTGCCGAATCCCAAAGTACATCATTTATAAGATTTTTTTCATATTCACTTATTTGCCTAGATTGTTCAAGATGATTTAAGTATACCCTATATCCTAATTGCGATGGTATTCTTCCTGCTGAAGTATGTGGTTGCTCTAATAATCCTAACTCCACAAGTTCAGACATCTCATTTCTTACAGTTGCTGACGATATTGGGAAATCTAATAAATTACATACTGTTTTAGAGCCAACCGGTTCTCCGGTTTCAACGTATGTTTCTACTATCACGGACAAAATCCTTAACTTTCTTTTTCCTATTTCCACCTTCCTCACCTCTTTGTCCGGATACATTAGCACTCTAACGCATCGAGTGCTAACATAATATAATTTATCACCTTTTTTCCCTCTTGTCAATACCTTTTTTTATTTTTTCTTAATTTTTATTTATTGTACTTATTCTAATATTTATTTATAATTAATATTAAAGTTTTTATTCGATTGGAGTGAATCGTATTGCCCTTGCAATACATTTTTTATGATCATTATGTCTATTGATTTAGGTATGGTACGTACTGGCCTTGCTATATGCGATAAATTTGAAATGCTCGCTTCTCCCCTTGAAGTTATAGAAGAAAAAAATAGAAAAAAATTAGCACAATATATAAACCAAAAAATAGTTATCAATAAATGCGATATGATTGTTTTAGGGCTACCAAAAAATATGGACGGTTCAGAAGGTGAAAGTGCTATAAGAGCACGAGAATTTTCTGATATATTAAAAGAATTTACAAGTATACCTATTGTTATGTGGGATGAAAGACGTACTACTATTAGTGCCCAAAATTATCTTAATATTACAGATACCAGAGGTAAAAAAAGAAAAAAAATTATAGACAGCGTTGCCGCCACTATAATTCTTCAAGACTATTTGGATTTTAGAAAACATAAATCAAACTTTTAATCAATTAATTTATACTCCGTATTTACAAGTGTAAAGCTTTCACGCAAGTTTGGAGTTACGTAAATATTTTTATCGTTATATACATAAATAGCCTGTGCTCCATAACTTTCCAAAAGCTCCTTACATTTTTCTTGTCCTTCATTAAAGCATATATAGCTTAAGGCATTAACAATCATTGCATCGTTATGCACAATTGTTACGGAATCTATATTATTTTCTACAGGATATCCTGTTTTTACATTTATAACCTTATTATAAACCTTATCTCCTATTAAAACCTTATTTTCATTTCCCCCCACAGTAGAAATATATCCATTAGTTAATTTTATAAAGCCTATCGCCGCTTCTTCTTGCTCGTCAGTAGCTTCTTTTATAGATATTTTCCAAAACGGCTGTTCCGGCTTATTACCATAAACCCCTACTACTCCGTCAACAGACGATACCGCATAATCTACTCCCATATTTTTATAAACATTCAGCATAGCTTCGCAGGCTATGCCTCTTTCTACTTGGCTTAAATTTATTCCGCTATAATCATTATCTATTTTTATTCTATTAACATCTCTATTTATCTTTATTTGCTCATATCCAATATTATCTAAAGCTTTATCTATACTCATAGAATCTGGCAAACTTTTATGTTTCTTTTCAAAGCCCCATAAATCAGTTAATTTAAGAGTAGTTATATCAAACATAGCTTCACTTTTCTCGCATATATCAACGCATCGGTCAATTATCTTTATTGTTTCTTCATTACATCTTATCCATTTTTCTCCCGCTCCATCGTTAATCTTTTTTATATCCGAACCCTCAACCTTGTGGGATATCATCCTATGTAATTTATCAATCTCCTCCTTAGCACTCTCTGATGCTTTTTCCCCATCATTTCCATAAATTGATTGGTTTATTTCCATACCCCAAAGATTAGATTTACTCGTAAATTGCTTTTCTTTCTGGTCTGCCTTTGTATATACAATTATTACAGAGACTATTACAGTAACTAATAAAACAAATAATGGGACATAAATTTTTATGGCTGTCTTTTCAGATTGATTCAATAATATCACACCTTAATATAATAAAGAAAAGTTTTAATTTCACACTTATATTTTATCAATATATATTAATATTTTCAATTCGAATTTTTTAATATTAATAAATATCTATACAAGATATAATTACTGTTTTATATAAAATAAAATTCCCTTATCTAATTATAGATAAGGGATTTTTTACAATCATTTTAACTTTTTGCTACAAATGATTCACAGTCCACGCATTGGCATACTTTTGGATCGCTTTCATGTGTGCCTATTGATACCTTGTCTAATGAACAATAGTCTGATGTTTGACAATGATTTTTACACTTATCTACTGTACACTGTATGCAATGATTTCCTTTACAATTATCCATAATATCACCTCAATAATTTTCAAATACCATCCAGGTACTCTCGTACTGATTTTTTATTATCAGTACATATTTATTATTGACTTATACAGATATTTTATTTGTATCATTTTTTTACAATTTTAACTTTGAGAAAATTTTTCCTCTTATTTTATGTACATATACATACATGCAAATTATTATACACCTGTCGTACATCAAAAATGTTATATTCGCCATAATTAAAAGAACATGAGGCATATATATACCAAATAGCATAAGTGATTCCTCTGGTACACCAAATAGTTTAATAGATATCCAATATTCCAGTATTATTGCCAAATTGAAAACCGCTAACTTTATTGCTAATTTTACTATATTCATATTCAATTTTAATGTTTCTATTTTTATCTTTAGTAATGGATAATACCCAAATAATATTATAAAAAATATAGCTGCAGATTTGTCTCCTGAAAGCATTAAAGATAAAACAGATGTAATAAGAAATATTTCTAATCCGCATTTAAAGCCAAATTCTATTGCCATAGCTAATATTATAATTCCAGATATGGCCGGCAGTATATACATTCCCACCGGTATTATTTCATACATAATTATTATTGCCGTACAAAGTGCTGATACTAATCCGCATACAACAATTTTTTTACTGCCGCTTAATTTCATCTCTATGCCGCCCTTATTTTAATTCTAAAATCGTTACTCCCGTTTCGCCCTCTCCATATACACCTAGTCTAAATCTTTTTACCGATTTATGCTTCTTTAAATATTCATGTATTCCTTTGCGAAGCACTCCCGTACCTTTACCATGCACTATCGTTAATTGCTTTATTCCTGCCATTAATGCAGAATCTATAAATGAGTCTAAATTTAGCGTTGCGTCAATAATATTTTGGCCTCTTACATCTATTTCATTAGATACGTTCATTGAGCTTCTTGATACTGCATTTTTTGTAACTTTACCTTTTATCTTTGGCTTTGAAGCATCATTTCCTAATTTTTTTAAGTTTTCTTTTGCTACTCTAATTTTCATTGCTCCAATTTGTACTAATGCTTTACCTAAATTATCAGGTTCACTTAATATAACGCCTTCTTTATTGATATCTAAAACTAACACGTTTTCCCCCACTTTAGGTATATATTCTACATTAGATTTTATTTTACTTTTTTCCACAGGGTCCGCTATATTCTCTAATTCACGTATCTCAGATTTTAATCCTGCTCTTTTTGATATATCTAAGCCCTCATAATTATTCTTTATATTATCTAGTTCTTCAAATATTAATTCAGAACGAGTGCGAACATCATCAAGTATATTCTTTGCTTTTTCTTGAGCTTTACTTATTATATCTTTTTTTTGATTTTCTATATTGTTTAATTTATAATCAAGTTCCTTTTTATCATTTTCTAATTTTAAATTTAAATCGTAAAATTGCTTTTTTTCTTTCTCTAATTCTTGTCTTGTTGCTTCTAGGCCTTGTATTACATCTTCCAATCGGTTATCTTCATCAGTTTTAAAAGTTTTTGCTCTTTCTATAATATTTTCATCCATCCCTAATCTTTCTGAGATTAAAAATGCATTTGAACGTCCAGGTATACCCATTAAAAGTTTATAAGTGGGTTTCATAATTGATATATCAAATTCACAGCTTGCATTTTCAATTCCTTTTTCCTTAATTGCATACTCTTTTAACTCTTTATAATGAGTCGTTACCGCTACTTTCGCTTCCTTTTCTCGCATATTTTCAATTATCGCCCTAGCTAACGCAGCGCCCTCAATCGGGTCTGTACCAGCACCTATTTCATCGAGAATTATCAGACTATTACTTGTACAATTAGATAAAATTGATATAACATTTTTCATATGTGAAGAAAACGTTGAAAGAGAATGTTCTATGCTTTGCTCATCCCCTATATCAACTAATATTTTATCAAATATTGAAATCATAGAGCTATCACTCGCAGGTATCATAAGCCCACACATTGCCATAATGCAAAAAAGTCCTATAATTTTTATGGATACCGTTTTTCCTCCTGTGTTTGGCCCTGTTATTATTAATGTGTCAAAACTTGTACCTAACTCTATATCAATGGGCACAACGATATTTTTATCTATTAATGGATGCCTTGCTTTATTAAGTTTTACTTTACCATCTTTATTTATTATCGGTAAACTAGCACGCATTTTATAGGCTAAAGATGCCTTAGCAAAAATTATATCTAAATCAATAGCCGCGTTATAGCTTGATATTATACTTTCATAAAAATTGCCAACTTCAAAAGATAAGTCTTTTAAAATTTTATCAATTTCCTCTTTCTCCTGAGACTGTAAAAGCTTAATCTGGTTATTATCTTCAACTACTCCAACAGGTTCTATAAATACCGTTGCTCCACTTGAAGATGTATCATGTACTAAACCGGAAATCTCATTTCTATATTCCATTTTTACTGGTACTACAAGTCTATCGTTTCTCATTGTTATTATCGGGTCTTGAAAATATTTTTGTAGCTTTGAAGATTTAAGCATCGCATCTAATCTTTCACGAATTTTTGAATTCAGATTTCTTATTTTACGTCTTATACTATTAAGTTCACTCGATGCATTATCAGATATTTCATCTTCTGATAGTATGGATGAAAATATCCTTTCTTCAAGATATTTATTGGGGGTAATATTATCAAACATAAAATCTGTATGAGTTTGCATACCCTCAGAATGCTTTTTCCATTCTTTTATCTCTCTAAATGCCTTTAAAGCCGTAGCTGTCCTAAGAAGCTCTATTGTAGATAAAACCGCTCCGAAATTTGCTCTTTCCACAGCTTCTTTTATATTTTTTATACCATAAAAAGATGGGCTTCCAAATCTACCCATTAACATGTGAGCATCATATGTTTGCTGTAGTAAATTATTTACAAAACCCATATTGTTCTGAGGACGAAGTAACATGACTCTATCCTTTGATTCTTCACATGATGCTTCTTTGGAAAGTAATTCTAATATCTTATCAAATTCAAGCATTAATAAATTTTTGTCCATTATAATATTCCTTTTTATATATCAATTTTTCATACTTTTATAAAAATCTAAAGTATTAAAGCTTCTATCCGTACGGCTAATAATATATTTTTCCGACGCATTATTTAATTCTTCTAATGATTTATCGTTAATATTAAAATTAAATATTTTTTCAAATGGTGAATATAATATATATCTAAATGCAGTTAAAGCAGCCTTACCTAGGGGAAATAATAAAAACGATGATTTGCCTTTGCAAGCATTACAATATAATTTTCCATCCTCTGCACACAAATACATTACATCATCTTCATATTTACCGCATTTACAGCAATGTACTATATCTGGCATATATCCAGCCAGTTCACTCATCTTTATTTCTACTACGGATTTTATTAAGTTTTGTTTGCGTTTTTCATTAATAATATAATAAAATGCATTCAGCATTAAACGCAGAAAATCCCCTGCATCTCCATTTTCTGGAGATAACGCAAGGGCAATCTCGCAAAAATACTGTGCAAGTCCTAATTTACATATATCATCACGTAATCCAAAAAATATTTCTTGTACGTCAGCTTCATCAACTATGTATCCATTACGATTTTTATACAATATTAATTGTGAATATGCAAATAGTTGAGTAGCTACGGTATTTTTATTTCGTATACTTTTTGCTCCTCTAACTATAGCTCTCAAGAGCCCATTTTCTTTGCTTAGTATTGTAATAAGTTTATCACGCTCACCCAAGCTTGATTCCATTATTATTAAGCCATTTACTCGAATCTGCATCTAATAGTCCCTCTTGTAATTTTTCGTCGCAATCTTTTTTATACTTTAAATAATCTTCTATTTTTCCTGTGTGTATAAAATTGTTCCACGCTTCTTCTTTTCCCATATTTCTCACCCCTTTTTTAATACTTTTAGATATATTATATTATACCTCAAAATCAAAAAGGTTATATAGTTTAAAATGTAGAAAATTCAGATTTGTTTTTGTGTATTTTGCTATTAGCGTGTATATCCCAAGCTTTTTAATATATTATCCCTATTACGCCAGTCTTCTTTTACCTTTACCCATAACTGTAAATTCACCTTTTTATCTAGCATCTCTTCTATATTTTGTCTTGCATAGCTTCCTATTCTTTTAAGCATTTGTCCGTTTTTCCCTATTATGATACCTTTATGACTATCCTTTTCACAGTATATGATACATTCTATATCTGTGATACTGTCATTTCTCGATTTCATTTTTTCCGTAAATACGGCTATTCCATGCGGTATTTCTTTGTCTAACAATCTCAAAGTTTTTTCTCGTACTATTTCTGCAACCATTGTTCTTTCCGGTTGATCTGTTACTAAATCCTCAGGAAAAAAATGCACTGATGGTACAGCTAATTTTTCCATTTCATTAAGCAAACCGTCCTTACCATCCTGATTTCTAGCAGAAATAGGTATAGTTGCATTATATTTGAAAATATCATTAAATAATTTTATTTGATCCATAATCAAAGATTTATCTGATATCAAATCTATCTTATTTATAACAAGTAAAACGGGAACTTTTAATTTTATAAAATTATCGATAAGTTTTTTATCAAGTTTTGTAATTTCCTTTCCTGCTTCAACCACATGCATACATGCATCTACTCCGGAAACTGAGTCATTGATTTCATCTACCATGTAATTTCCAAGGTGGGTTCTAGGAATATGTATACCAGGAGTATCTGTAAATACAATTTGTGTGTTTTCCCTTGTAAGTATTCCGGTAATTTTATTTCTTGTAGTTTGCGGTTTAGGAGAAACTATCGATATTTTTTGGTTTAACAACATATTTAAAATTGACGATTTTCCTACGTTCGGTTCCCCTACGATTGCTATAAATAAAGCTTTAGTTTCTATATTATTCATAACTTTCCTTTCAATATATAAATTCTATTTTCTTTTTAACTTTAAGAACTTTAGTCTATCTTTTATTCCTTTGGGTCCTATATTAATATAAATTACGCTCAGTACAATTGATATAACTAGCATCAATAACATAATCGGATAATTAACAAAATATTCCAAAATTCTTTTATATGCCCTTAAATCACTAAATGTTATAATTCCTATTACAACCGAAAATATTGCGCTCAGCATTACTGCTCCGGCTGCTAAATCTTTTACAATCCTCGCTAAAAGGTTATAATCACTTGCAATTATATCCGAAATTCTTTCAATTGCAGTATTAACCATCTCAGCAGTCATAACCGCAGAGATGGTTAACATAAGAATCAAAAAGCTTCCACGAGATAAGTTAAAAAAACTTGAAAATAATATTACGTAGAATGCAGCTACTGTATGAAATCTCATATTGCGTTCATTTCTTATACAATACATTATTCCTCTCATCGCATACTTAAAGCTATTTAAAATTTTCATATATTATTTTTCGTCCCTATTCAATACATAAGCAAGCGTACATGGAAGGCCTAATTGGTCCATCACTTTCTCTTCCTTTTCACGCATACGTACTTTTTCCATACCATTATTTTCATGGTCATATCCTAATATATGCAACATACCATGTGCTACCAAATACGCAATTTCTCTTTGCATAGTGTGGCCATAAATTTTACTTTGATCCATAACTTTTTCCATTGATATTACTATATCACCTAATATTTGAGCTCCGGTTTCTTGATTAATGTCATATTTACCATCTTTGCCCATAGGGAAAGATAACACATCTGTTGGAACATCTTTATTGCGATACTGCTTATTTAAATCTTGGATATATGGGTTATCCACCAATGTTACGCTAACCTCTGCTGAACCTTTAAATTCTTCCATCCTCAATACAGCATTGCAGCACCTACGTATTAACATACGTATACCCGTTGGTATCTTAATCTCTTTTTGACGGTCAACTATTATAACTCTAATCCTATCTACTGCCATGAAAAAATGTCATCCTTCCTCATTTTTATATGATACTAAAATATTAATGATAAAAAATCCTTTTGGTAAGCATTTGCATGCTTATCCAGTCAAAAGTATTACATGAATAGATTTATAAATTAACTAGTAAAAATCTATAATTTACATTAAACATTTTTGCCATTTGTCACTAATCGGTAAAAAATGCTTAAACTACTTTGCAAAAATTAATTATACAACATTATGTAACTTATGTCAAATATATTTTAAAAAATTTTAATTTATTAGGGCTATTCAAATATAATTTCTTCCCTTTCTGATATGTCTTCAATGCATTTATATTCCACGTCCAAATAACATACTCCGTTCTCTTCTCTTGCATTTTCTTCTTTCCTTAATATTTTTTTATCTTTCATATCATTTTGCTCCATTTCGTTTACCTTTTCTTTTGCTTCGCTTAACGCCTCTTCATACGTTAATATTTTTTCCGAAAATTCCTGTTCATACCAAGTTTCTCCATGTACAATTACAGGAAGCTCTGTTTTCCCTATTTTTAAGGTATTATTCCAAACTTCTGCTCTATAAGTTTCATCCATTTGCTTCCAACTGTTTATAGGTATTTCCAAGCCAAATATTTTTATTCTATATCTCTTGATAACTTTACCAGTATCTTTACTTGTAATCTGTGAAAGTTCTACTTTTTCTGTATATTGTCTTTTCGTCTGCGCAAAAACTTTACCATCTGAATGCACAAAGGCATTGCACCCATTCGCATCTTCTACTATTCCGCTTATAAGCAACTGTCCTTTTATTACTGCATCTCCCGGTGTTACTGAGGCTGTACCTTTATATGTTTCTATCCTTTCTACCTGTCCATCAATTGCAGCTTTTATGTTACATGGCTTATCTTTTGTAACTATTTCTGGAGTTGATATTTTCTCTTTTATTGCCACGTTTACATAACTGCCCTGCATATTTACAGATAGCCACGCAGTATTAGGTAATTTTAGCATTGCGTTTTGCTGTACAATTGGCACATCTATCCTACTTCTTAGTGAACCCGGTGAAACTCCTAAATCTTTCATAACGCATAGTATTTCTTCTTTAGACAATAAGTTATTCCCGGTTACCTCTATATTCCAAACATATAATGATAATGTATATAAAACTATAGCGCATACGGCTGTTCCAGCTATTATTCCTAATCTTTTTCTGTATCTAAATATAAAAAATGGTAACCCATATTTTTTTTGTAGCCTTACTCTTACTCCCGATTTCTTTGCAATTGGATGTAGTTTTTTATAATCGCTTGCAAAGGTTTTACTTATTAAATTTTCATTTTCTCTTTTCATATCCCATAAATTTATCTTTTCTTTTGTAGCCAAATTTATAAATATTTCCTTAAAATTTCCCCTCACTATAAACTGTACATATCCTAAAAGCCATCTAATAAATTTTAAAATCATGCTTTATCCGCCCCACGTTGCAAATTCTATCGATGTTATAAATCCGTCTATTACCAAAGAATCAGATGTAAGACACTTTATTAATAAATTACGTCCAAAAAATGATATCGTCATATTCTTCGCACTTATCTTTACAAGATTTTCATCATATTCCAATATACTCTTACAGCCTTCTATTATCACTTCTTTATTTCCGTTCATTTCCAAGTGAACTGAATTTAATAGCGACGATATTGGTGATTGTATTATTTCTTTTATCTTTTCTTTCCTACTTATCTGATTACAACTACTATTAGAGCGTCTTTTTCCTTTAGCCAAGTTTTTCGTCACCGTCTTTCAATAGCAATATAAAATTTTTCTTATTCGAATATTTATGCTGATTGTGCAATAAAAATCACAAATTATAAATATATATAGAAAGAGGTGATTTTGTGACAAGCTACGTTAAAGATATAAATAAAATTATTTTCACTCAAATTAAAGATATAATTTTAGCTCTAGGTTTAACTTATTTATGCATAAACATTATCGCATGCCCTAATTATTCATCTTCTGGGATATCTAAAGGAATTAATTTTTGTGCAAATATATTAATACCTTCTCTTTTTCCTTTTATGGTAATCTCTGCTTTTATTGTAAAATCTGGGATATCTTTAAAAATCGAAAAGCTCATGCTACCTATAACTAAATATATATTCAATCTTCCCGGATGTACGGGTGCTACCATAATTTTAAGCCTCATTGGTGGTTTTCCTGTAGGTGCTAGAGGTATAAAAAATCTTTACGATAACAAAATGATAACGCTAGAACAAGCAAGGCGAATGATGATGTTCTGCGTCGGAGCAGGTCCAGCTTTTGTGATTAGCGTTGTTGGTAATAATCTTTTAAAAAATAAAGATTTAGGCATTATAATATTTATTTCTCAAGTTATTGCCTCAATTTTATTAGGCATAATTTTAGGTATATACTCAAGAGTTAAACACATAGATGTACAAAAATATAAAAAATCCAAAAATAAAAGTATCGTTATATCGGAAGCTTTTACTTATTCTTGCCTTGATTCAACTCAAGCTATCATCAATATGTGTTCTTTCGTTATCTTATTTTCTTCTTTAATCGAAATTATTAATAATCTTGGTTTAAATTCATATTTAGCAGAATTACTATCAAAGTTAAATATTCCAAGTAATATATCAGAAACATTAATACCCATAATCTTAGAAGTTACAAACGGATGTATTGAATCTGTAAATAACAATATTCCTCTTCCTCTTTTGTCTTTTGCAATAGGTTGGGCAGGGGTATGCGTTCATTTTCAAATATTATCCTCAATAGATAATATAAATATATCTTATGTAAAATTTACTCTATTTAGGCTATTGCACGGAGCCATCGCTATGGCTATTACTTTATTTTCTATTCAATTTATTGACGCAACTAAAACTACTTTCTCAAATATACAAGTTGCTCCGTGTGCATCTATATCCTCAAGCTTACTCGGAAGTATTTTACTTTTAATTACTTGCATTGTATTTGTAATAAATACTTTATTTCAGTACATTCCGTCTTCAAATTCAAAATCTTATAGAAATAAAGCTTAAAGTCCAAAACTATAAGATTTATGTCCACACTTATCGCATTCCATCCATTCACTCATAAACCCATTTTCTCTTCTTCTCATTGTACCTTTACACCCTGAAATAGGACACGGATAATCCTCTTGACCATTATTATCTATTATATTTATTTTCATATTCACACATTTTTTCACTTCCATTTTTATTCCTCCTTACAATTATTTGTGCATAAGTAATATACATTTTTATTTATTTACAATTTTATTATAAATATAATAGTATTTTTTGTCAAGTTTTATTTTTAAAATAAAAAATTATAGGCTATCCTAAAACAGCCTATAATAACAATTAATTTATAAAAATTATTTAATTTCGAATTTTATTCCTTGTCCATCAGACGTACAAACAACTTTACTATCTTGTTTAAGCTCTCCAGATAATATTAATTTTGTAACTTCTTTTCCTATTTCCCTAGCTACCAGTGTTTCTAAACCTCTAGCCCCATCTTTTGCATTAAGACCGATATCCACAAGATAATCATAAACACTTTCCTCAAATTCAATATTTAATCCAGGCACAAATCCACTAACTCTTGCTTTATATCTTGAAATAGAGTTCTTTATAACCGCTCTTGCACTATCTTTATTCAATCTATTAAATACTATTGTATCATCAACAATGCTTACTAATTTACCCAATTTTTTCTTTAGCTCTTCGATAATTTCCGTTTTACATGATTCAACATTGTCAGAATTTTCAATTAACTCTGAACCTATATTTCCAGCTAGTATAATAAATGTATTTCTGAAGTCTAGCACTGAACCATCATCAAAGGATTTTATCTCACCAGTTTCTATCAAAGACGAAACTATATTAAGTACCTCCGCATTTGCATTATCAATATTGTCAAACAATACCACTGAATATGGACTATTAGCAACATCCCTTTGAAAATCGGTCCCACTAAATGCTAACTTGTAAAGTCCGCTTTTGCCTTTAACTTGTGATAAATCAATCCTATGTATACGCCCTATAACTTTTCCTAAAACGTTAGCTAATTCCGTTTTACCGACCCCTTGTGAACCTGTAAATATAAATGAACCTCTAGGACGGTTTGGGTCTGCTAAATCCATTCTGCTTATACGTACAGCATCGCAGACCTTTTGAACTGCTTCATCTTGTCCGACAACATTAAGCTTAATTATCGATTCTAAATTATCCAAAACAAACTTCTCTTCATCGGTTACAGTTGTAATTGGAACTTTTGTAATTTCTTCTACTTTCCTTTTTACATCTTCCTCGGTTGCTTCCGTTCTATTTTCCGATACCGCAAATTTTATAGCAGCCTCAGCCATATCTATTGCCTTATCAGGATACGTTCTATTTCTCATATATCTTCCCGTAAGTTCAACACATGCCTTTATCGCATCGTCTGTTATATCTGCGCCGCATTTCTGAGTTATTCTTTCCTTAAGTCCAGTTAATATTTCAAGAGTCTGATTCTGATTTGGCTCTTTCAATTCAAATGCCGCAAATCTTCTTGCTAATGCTTCATCTGGTCCTATATATTTGTCGTATTCTTTTGTCGTTGTAGCTGCTATACACTTAAATTTATCTCTATCAAATCTTTGCTTACAAAGCTCTGCAAAATTTTTCATCTGATGGAATTCATCAAAATAAAGGATTGTCGTTATCCCATTTTCTTTATCTCTTTCTACCATATCAAATAACGCTCTAAATCTCGGTAAAGCACTTCCATCGCCACTTACTCCAACCACCAAATCTATAGTTTTGACCTTTAAAACCCTTGCATTTTTTAAATCATCTGGGACATCGCCATTGGCTATTCTTACAGCAAGCCCCTCTACTAAGGCCGTTTTTCCAACTCCAGCTTCACCTGTAAGACAAACATTAGCCTTTGTATTTCTAGATAATATGCTAAAAAGAGCTTTGAATTCTTCTTCTCTCGCTATAGCTTCATGTAACTTTCCTTGCTTTGCTTGCTCCGTAAGATCCTCAATATAATTATTTATTGTCCAGCCTTCTATATCTATAATTCCCTTTTGTCTAAGATACTGCCCAGCATAGTCAGCAACTAACCCCAAAACTTTACTTTCAAATACTCTAAACGTATTAGCTGTAAAAAAACCCCCAATAGCTGTAATCACCGAAAATGCTGCTGCAGCCGATAATGTAATAGGCATATTATTTCTCCTTTTTACTTAACCTAATTTTAACCGCTTTTATATTTATATAATATCACACGTTAAGCTGTAAGTCAAATAATTAAGGATATATCTACATTTTTAATATATTTATTCCAACTTTATAATTAATCTTATTATACTTTATATCTTACACTGACATAAACATTACAGCTATTCCTGCCCCTATAGCCGCAGCACATGATAATTTTAATATCAGTTGAAATACCTTTTGTCTTTTTCTTGATATCGATGGAGTTCCCACATTCTTCAATATCTTTTTTGCTTCTTTTTCAAGCTCTGCATTTTGTATATCACAATATTCTGGTCTTACTATCAATAATGCTCTTTCGTAATATTCGCTTCCCACATCTGTTATCTCTATTAATTGCCTATTTATTCCCTTTATCATAAAGTTTCACTCCATTAGATATATTTATATGCTTATTTTTACATCTAATGGAGTTATTTATTCAAATATTTATTATTTTACAGCATATCCTTTTTTCTTAAAACTATTGCCGCTATTGCCATCAACACAAATGAAATCACCCATGGAAACCATGGAAACTGCGTTAACGGTAATGGCATATCATTCATACCGTAAAATCCTGAAACGATTGTCGGAATCGACATTATAAGCGTAATCGAGGCAAGTATTTTCATAACTATGTTTAAGTTATTAGATATTATTGAGGCTGATGCATCCATCGTACTTGAAAGTATGTTAAGGCATATATCAGACATCTCTATTGCCTGCTTAAATTCTATTATTACATCTTCCAATAAATCCTGGTCATCCTCATAAAGTTTTATGTATCTTCCTCTCATTATTTTTTCGAGAGTAATTTTAGTTGATTTTAGTGATGACGAAAAGTAAACCAGTGACTTCTCTATTTCAAGAAGTTGTATTAACTCTTGATTTTTCATTGAACGCTTAAGCTCTGTTTCTATATGGTCACTTATCCTATTAATTTGATTCAAATATTGCAAATACTTACTCGCCATTCGTAGCATTATGCGAAGTACAAATTGCGTTTTAAATTCAGTACGAACATTTCTCATTAACCCTTCGGCAAATTCCTCTATTACAGCATTCTCCCTTAAAGATACAGTTATTACATTTTTCTTCGTAAGCATTATACTCACTGGTACAGTATAATAAGTCAAGTTTTTACCTGTTCTTTCAACAACTGGACTGTCTATTATAATTAAAGCTGTCCCATCTTCGTAATCTAAGTGAGATGATTCTTCTTCATCTAGTGCAGCTCTTAAAAAATCAGGTTCAATATTAAATTCCGATATCAAATAATTAACTTCATCCTCTTCGGGAGCTACACAATGAATCCAACAGCCTTCCTCATAATTTTCTATTTGTGCAATGCGATTATTAATTGTTTTATAGTACTTTATCATTGTGAACTCACTTCCTTAATAGTTTGAAATAAAGCTTTAACATTATATCACAAAATTGTATTTTTGTGAAGTATAAAAAAACTTTTATTCGGCAAAATAACTTAGTGTAAATTTTAAAAGGTTGTGGTTTATTTGATAGAAGTTGTTGTCTGTGGGGAAAAATCTGATGGGGAATTAGATTATTTATCTAATTTTTTAGTAGAAAATTATAAGGAAACTTTTAAAACTAATAACGAAAATATAAAATTATTTTCTCAAAATGTGTTTCCTCATTTTGAATCTAAACGTCCAATTATAATATTCAAAAATTTCTACAATCTATCTATACCACATAATAACATTCCTGAAAATTCTATTTGTATTTTAAACCCACAAAATCTTAATGCCATAAATCAGCTTTCAAATAAAAATATCACAGCTTTAAGCTGTGGTATGTCTAATAAGGATACCCTGAATATATCAAGTATTAATTATCCAAAAGCCGTTGTTAGCTTACAAAGAACTATAAAAAATATTCATAATAAAACCGTAGAACCCAAAGATATAATAATAGACTTACAAAATGAATATGACCCTTACTCAATATTAGCTTCATGTGCATTATTCTTATTACTGCAAACAAAAGATACTCAGCAATTCTCTATTTAATTTAATATTTTTTAAAGCATATTACTTATTAAATCTTTAATACAATTAAAAATCTCTAAAACTTTAAACTTTACTTCATAACCACATTCATTATCAACTACGTCCATTTCATTACTATCTAAAATCCCGCTAAGTTCCTCTCTTTCTTGAGCTGCAGGCAAGCACATTGGCGGAAACATTACGCACCACCAGTTTTTTCCATTTCCATCTCCTATAATAACTCTCATGGCTCTGTATTTTCCCGATGGTATTGTTGTATTTTTATACTTACGCGTACCAAAATACATATCCGTAAAAATAATATTTACAGGATAATCATATCCATTAATTCTTATTTCATCTTCTGCCTCTGATTTTATACCGTCTATATGTGCTTTTATTACGTCTTCTGCCGCTTGTTTATCTACAACATTATCCTTAAAATACGGGCTACAATAATTTAAAATTCTATCCCTTACTTTTAATTTTAAATCTTGATCTTCCTTAGAATCAGAATTGGCTAATATATGAAATCTTAATATCTTATCACTTATTCCATCACATCTACCTGAAAAATTTGTCATCGATATTAACGCCGTTAATAAAAATCCTACAAAAATTGCTTTTTCAATCGTCTTTAGCATCCTTAACTCCACCTTTTTTCTTTACTAAGTAGATTTTGGACACTAAAAATAATTTTTATTCACTTAATTTTTTATTATTTGTACTCCATTTGATATTGGATTACAAATAAATGTATTTTTATATTCCTTCTTCATTACATCATAACATTTCATTGCACACGATTTCTCCTTAAATATACCATATACGCTCGGTCCACTACCACTCATGCATGCGTTTAAGGCTCCCATATCTAAAAGCTTTTCATGTAACTTTAAAACATCACTTTTGTTTATTACATCTTCAAATCTATTAAATATATTTTTCGATATAACTTCTATATCACCCAAATTGATAGCTTTTAATAGAGCGTCAATCCTCGATCCATATCCAAACTCATACTTATCTATTGACTCATATGCCATTTTCGTTGAAATTGAGATATCCGGTTTTACTAACACTATATTACAATTCGCTAAATCTTTTATATTTTCTAAATCTGTACCTGTCCCCGTTGCCCTTGCCGTACCTCCGCAAATACAAAAAGGTACATCTGCTCCTACTTTAGCCCCTATACTCATTAACTCTTCTTTACTCAATTTAGTATTAAATATATAATCCAATCCTACAATAACTGCCGCTGCGTCACTACTCCCTCCAGCAAGTCCCGCACATATGGGTATGTTTTTGCTTATCTTGATTTCTAATCCCTTATTTTTAATTTTTGTATAAGCAAAGTATTCTATCGCTGATTTATATGCTATATTATTCTCGCTTTTACAGCCTATGTCTACTGCACAAATTACTTTTATATCATTAGTATTAATCTGTTTTATATTTACTTTATCAAAAAGATTTATCGTTTGCATTATCATGTCTACTTTATGATATCCATTATTTTCTTTACCTAAAATTTCTAAACCTAAATTTATTTT
>CADBQS010000043.1 GCA_902796915.1 uncultured Ruminococcus sp. | reverse complement strand
AGCAACAATAATTTCTCCTCTATAATCTGCATCAACTACCAATTTGTTATCTTAAAGGCTTTTTATCCTTTAATTCTTATAATTTCTTATAAGTTCAGCATATCTTTTCACTTTTATTTAAAGTGCTGCGGCCTCGTGGAGAGATTATATTCTATATAATAGGTTCACTCTCTATGCGTTGCCCCTGACTAAATTATTATATTTAGCCTTCGGTTCGGGTTAGCTTATTTTTTAAACTTAGCTTTCCCGCTTAATTCCGCAGTTTATTGTCGGCGTTATTTTTCTATAAAAGAACTTGTTTCTAATAATAAATCTTCTAATTTTAAATTTTTATAATGTGTATAAGGGATTCTTATTAGTGGTATATTATTCTCTTTACACCATTTAGATTTTAATAAATCATGTTGATGGGTATATTTATAATTAAAAACACTATCTTTTTTAAAATGTTGCTATCCATCATATTCAATTAAATATTCATGATTTATAAAAAAATCAAAAGGTAATTCTTTAATATCTTTACAAGTTGAGAATTTTTTCTAAGTCTAATAAAATATATTCGCTTGGTCTAAAATATCTGCTATTTTTACATTTCCTTTTGAAATATTTGAATGTAATCCACAGCTTAAACTTCTCCCTGCTCGTAAAGAAGTCCCTAAGACATCTTTTTCATTTCCACATTCACACCTACAATGCCAATAGATTACTCCTCCAGTATTTCTTTTATTAGTTTTATATAAAACAGTCCATTTTCCAAAAATTTTTCCTGTTATGTCTATCATTTGACTATCAAGATTTATATGCTATTTTCCAGATAAATTTGCATCATACCAAATTTTTGTAATCATTCCTCTTGATACGTTAAATTTCTAAGCTAACTAAGTAGATGTCATATTATTATAATTCTATTTAATATATTCTTTATCTTCTTTAGATAATTTATATTCTTTATTAGAATTTACATCATAATTAATTTTTTTTGCATGATTTAAAATAGAAGTTTTATTACAATGATAAAGCTCTGCCATTTTACGAGAACTTTTTAACTATTCATAGTTTTTTATAAAATTTTCATCAGAACCAAAATCAATTTTTTTAGGCATCTATTTTCTCTCCTTTTTTATTTGATATTATATTTTAAAAACAAATAAGCCAAAATAATCTGATTTGTCCGACGAAATCAAAAATTTTATTCACCGACACAATTAGCAGGTCTCAATCCTTCTTTAGTAGCTAATCCACTTCTTGCAAAAATTCCTAACCAAGTTACTTCAGGAATTGATACTGCAATTCCAGTTCCAATCTTTGCATTTTTACCTGGAAGAATTTCTACGTCATGATCTAAACAAGCATATGCATCATAACCTGCGGCCGCCACACTTCCTTGGGTTGGAATAATAGCATTATCTTTTAGTCTTTTGATCTGAACACAACTCCAGTAAGCAGGAAGGGTACGAATAACTTCAGGTGGATCTTGTATTTTTAAATCTTCTAAATTTATTTCTTTACTCATCTTCATCCTCTTGATCTGAATAATGAATGAACATCTGTTCAAGTGGCTCTTTTTCTGTTGTAAATTCTTTAGTTAAAACAACACGCTGCCACTCATCAACGATTTCACCCTTTTGTTTTTGAGTCTTAATTTCATTACTATATTTAGTTAATGTATACTGAGGACTACGCTTTGCTTCTTCAATAAGTCTTTTTGCTTCGTCTGGTGTGTCACATCTATACTGTTCTGTTACTTTAATAAGATATTTACTCATTTGGTTCCCCTTATATAAATTGTTAAATGTCTTTTATCATATTTAGTTTTTTCTTCTTCTCTGTATTTTTCTACAAAGTGATTAAGAAAATTTTCACTACCAACTAATTGAACTACGGCATCCGCAGGAAGAGATAATAAAAAATTATTTAATTTATTCAATTCTATTTTATCTGTCTCTACTTTTGTTGGAGTTTTTATATAAACACTTTGATAGATGCTAAATGGATTTGTTTTAATAATTACATCTGTCATGTATTATACCTCTATTACAGCATTATCATAAGGAAAGAGATAATAGGCATGTGCTT
>CADBQS010000042.1 GCA_902796915.1 uncultured Ruminococcus sp. | reverse complement strand
GATTTAGGTGATGAAGATTTAGGTGACGAAGATTTAGGTGATGAAGATTTAGGTGATGAAGATTTAGGTGACGAAGATTTAGGTGACGAGGATTTAGGCGACGAGTGAATGTAGATTATATAAAATATAAGGAGGGAGAAAATTGAGAGTTATAAATAGAGCATCACTTGTAGTACAGCTAAAGGATATGTATGATAAATCTCCGATAATGAGTGCATCAATACTCTGTAATGGTAAGCAAAATCCTTATACAAAGAAAGTAGGAGGATACTACGTATTTTCAAATCTTTTTGCTGGTGAATATGAGGTTAGTATAAGCTGTGGTGGATATGTTAGCATGAAAATACCTGTAGAGATAAAAGAAAACGATACAACAATAATAGAAAAAATGTTATCTTATAATTCATATAATCCAGCTTTTGAGAATAAGGAGAGATTTGAATTTACAGTAACTCAAGACGGGGAGCTTATCAAAAAGACAGATATATTATTAAGACTCGATGATAAAATTGATTTTATTAAGTTAATTAAACCAATAGAAAAGGGTAGCCAAAGTATATTTTTAAATGTACAAGAAGATCCAAATTACATGCTTCAGCAATACAGCTATGTAAAAAATACTAAAAACTACGATATATTTATAGCAGGTTACGACGATGAAAATAAATGCTATGTATTAAAGGACCCGGCAGAAGAGCAGATTGAAACTGAGGGTCACTTTAAGCCGATATGGCGAGTTAAGACAGATGAAGAAGGGAAGATACTTTTTCCTATTATGAATCAATTTATGAAGAATGATATAATTAATTTTACAGTAATTAATGGGGAGAAAAAATGTAGAACAAGAGTTAATAGGTTATCTAAAAGGCATGAAAATAAACTTTATAAATACACTGTAAGATTAAAGTAATAAAATTTATCTACTTAATAAGGGGATGCCTAAAACGGTTATCCCTTTATTAATAAGTGAAGGGGTGAGATAGTTGGAACTTTTTGAAAAAACATTTAACTATGAAAATTATAATACTGCTTATAAATATTATAACGAATATATTAGAGACAACGTATCATTGGCAGGAGTTGTGCTTTTAAGCTATACGAAATGTATATCCGAAAATAAAAACGTAATATCAAAAGATTACAGAGAATCTGTACAATTGGATTTTTATAAAACATTGGATTTAATAGAATCTAGGGCAGGGCTAAGTGAAGACAATAATATATTCATAGCGGCAAGAGCAGTACAAAAAAATTATAAATTAAGTGATTTAGAATGGTTTTGGATAAATCTTTGTATACTGGCAAAAACAGATAAAAGATATGACAAATTATTTAAAGTAATAGATAATAAATTTTCAGGAGAAGTGAATGTTGAAATAGCCTTAAAGTTATTTTATTTTGTTGAGAATATATCTTCAATAGTAGGAGTAAATAGCATTATAAATAAATTAAAATATAAAATGTTGAGTTTATGCTTTAAGGGAAATACGAATCAATTAGATGATTTATTATTTACATACATAATGGATAATAACAAAGATAATATGTCAATAGAGGGCCTAAAAACATTTGAGCAGCATGAGCAGGGAGAACTTATAGCAAGAGAGTATGTAGCAAAGAAAATATATAATTTTCTTAACGGACTTGAACGTGATAGTACAGCTTTTATGTATATATATGGAAAAGAAGGAATTGGAAAGAAAACAATAATAAAAAGAGTAAGCGGTATGTTTCAAGAGAAACTTATTATTATGGACGTAAAGGAATTTTTACAAGTAAACAAAGAAAACTTCTACGAGAAAGTATTAGTTTCTTTAAGATTAGCCTTATTAGAACGCAGTCCAATTTGTATAAATAATTTTGATACTTTAACTGATGATATTAAAGAAAATATGGAATATATAAATTTTATATTTGGAAGGATAGGAGATTTTACGTCTAAAGTATTTTTAATTTCGAATAGTAAAAATAAGAATCTTGAGTTAAAAGAGAACCGATTATGGTTTGAATTAGAGATAGAAGATCTTACAAAATCTGAGAGCAGAGAAATATGGGAATATTACATGAATGATATGCAAAATATGACTGACGTAAAACCTTTGGAAATGGCTAATAGATTTACCTTTACTCCAATGCAGATAAAACAAGCGGTAGAAGAAGCAAAGAATTTTTACTTATGGAATAATAAAACTAAGTTAAGTAATTTAGATATGAGTAAATGTGCGTATAAACAAATAATAACTAACTTAGGGGAAAGTGCAACACTAATAAAAGCAAAATATAATTGGAATCAATTGATCTTGGATAAAAAAGAAAAGATAATGTTAAAAAATGCGTGCAATCAAATGAAATATAAAAACGTAGTATATGAAAAATGGGGAATGAATAAAAGATTACTTTACGGAACAGGACTTAGTATGTTATTTGAGGGCCCACCCGGTACAGGTAAAACGATGGCGGCACAAGTCGTAGCAAATGAGTTGGGACTTGATATATATAAAGTAGATTTATCGAGGATAGTTTCTAAGTACATAGGAGAAACAGAAAAAAACCTTGGAGCATTATTCGATGAAGCTAAAAAAAGTAACGTTATATTGTTATTCGACGAAACAGACGCAATATTTGGTAAACGTACAGAAGTAAAGGACTCACATGATAAAAACGCTAATCTCGAAACCTCGTATTTACTTCAAAAAATGGAAGAATATGATGGAATCACGATCATGACAACAAACTATTTACAAAATATAGATAAAGCATTTTTCAGAAGAATAAGTTACGTAATACATTTTTCATTTCCAACTGCCGTAGCCAGAAAAAAAATATGGCAAGGTATGTATCCCAAAGAAATGCCACTATCTAAGAGTATAGACTTTAATTTTATAGCAAAGAATTTTGAATTATCCGGAGGTAACATAAAAAATATAGCTTTAACATCAGCGTTTTTAGCTGCAAGTGAAAAATCTAAGGTAGAAATGAAGCATATAATATTAGCAATAAAATATGAACTTTCTAAACAGGGTAAAATGTTATTAAAAGAGGATTTTGCAGAATACGGATATTTACTTGACGAAAATATATAATAAAAAAGGCTTTCTTATATTTTGAGAAAGTCTTTTATTGCATCTAAAAACTAATCAAAATTTAATTCTTTTTTAGTTGATATATATATATATTATAATTATACGAAAAGGAGGTGAATTGAAATGGATAAATTAAACAAATTGAATGATGAACAATTAGATAAAGTAAGTGGCGGAACGCTAAAATATGGTTTGTGTGAATTTAACCAGATGGATGCCAGTAAGTGTGAAGTAGGCTCTTATGCAATTACAACTGGAAATTTGTGGTATCAATGTAAAGTAGATACTGATGGTTCACATTATTGGTATTGTACGGCTTTTCCTGATGATAAACCGAAGGTTATTGAAGGAAGACCAAGAAATTCAAATGAATAATTGATTTAAAAGTGATAAGTAAATTAAAACCCCCAGTACTATGCTGGGGGAATGTTTATTTTTGATTAGAAATAAAATTTAATTTTTTTATTTTAATAGTTTTAATTTGGTATATTATAAATCCGAATACAATACAGAAATAATATGTTATAATTCTACAAATAAGCATAGCGGAAGCTAATAAATCATCACTAAAGAAATTAGCAAATAATAATAAGAAAACGCTCTCAGTAGTACCCGCAGCCCCCGGAAGTGGAGTATAAGAAGCTACCATATTTAAAAATGTTTGAGCACATATCATATCTATAATGGGAAATCCGGGATTATTGAATGCTTTATAGATAAAAAATGGTATTGAAAAAAGGCATGTAAATTGTAAGAAAGTAAATAAATAAAGCTTTAACGAAAGTATTTTATTTTGGCTCATTTGCTTATTATTTTTTATATACGTATCTAACTGTTCTTCAAACTTTTTACTCATTTCATCTGGATTTTTAATTATTTTTACTTTAGAAAGTAAATAGAAAAACCAATTTATAATCTTAGAAGTAAATTTACGATTTACATAAAAAAGTAGTATCAAAGCAACCATAAAGCATTGAGAAATAAGCCCAATAAGAGCCAAAGGAATAAATACTGGAATTTGTGAAGTAAAAAATTTAAATTTTATTATTACGGATAAAACAGAGTAAAAAGCAGCCGTCGCTTGGTATATAAGAAATTTACGTACGAATATAGAAATAGAATTTCCGGCTTGAACACCTTTTCCTGTAAGAGATAGTATCTGCATAGGCTGTCCACCAACACCAAGCGGCGTTACGGCACTGAAAAGTTGTCCAATCATAGTAAGCTTAAATGACGATAATCTACTATATTTTTCTTTAGATATATCTGAAAGTATTAAATAAATGCATACACTATCAAAATACCATGATAATATAACAACAAAAACAGCTAAAATCATCCACATAATATTTAAACTGGGTAATATGTTAATAAGAGTTTGCAGATTATTATCAGAAATACAAAAATAAACAAGTATACCAACCGTAATAATGAACAGTAAAATATTCATCCATTTTTTTACTTTTTCTTTTTTCATAAAATAAACACCCAACAATATTTTATTCTGTATTCTTAGATTTCTTTTCTTTTATTTTTATTCTTTTAAGAGGCTTTTTTACAAAGTACGGCAATTCAGGTATACCGGATTCAGAATATTTGTAATTATTACTAAGAAAATAATCTATAGATTTATTTGCCGCAGAAATATTATCCATAAAACCATCAAAATTCATAGCATCCATATGAAGCTGAAAAGTATAATAATAGCTTGTAAGTTTTACTCTTTGAGCATAAATCCAAAGACGTCTTTTATACTTTTTATAATCGTGATGTCCCTCAAAGAAGTTACGCATAACTCCTAGGGAACGAATGAAGTCATTAATTTTTTTAATATTAGTAGAATTAAGAATACTACCATTTCTATTTGTGTAGTTATATAAAGCTTTCCCAAGAACTACGATTTTATTAGCATGATAAAATAATCTTGGAGAAGTAGCAATATCTTCAAAATACATATCGTAAAAGCGAATATCATTATCGAAAAATAATTCTCTTTTACATAATTTATTCCAAGCAAAATAATGCATACCTAAATCCATTATAAGCTTTTTGAGGGCCTTAGAATTAGAATATACTCCTGGCATACATGTAAACGGCATGTAAAGTCTAAAATCACTTTTTGGATAGTAGAAATTAAAGTTACAATAAACAATATCTGCCTTATTTTTGACAGCTGCATTATATAAACATTCCAGAAAATCTGGTTCAATAAAATCATCACTATCCATAAAAGCAATGTAGTCGCCCTTACTGATTTTTAATCCCGCATTTCTTGCAGCAGATAGTCCTGCATTTTTTTGATTTATAATCTTGAAGTGAGGATTCTGCTTTGCAAATTGCTCTATAATTTCAAGACTATTATCAGTTGAGCCATCGTTTACAATTATAACTTCAATATTTTTTAAAGTTTGACAGACAACAGAATTTAAAGCTTTGTAAAGATAATCTTGTACATTATAAACTGGTATTATAAGACTTATTAATGGATGGCTATTTTTTTTATTCATAGTATTTTTATCCTCCTTTTTTCAAAATAAGATAAGAATTAATTTTCTTTATTAAATTTTTAAATTGAGTCCTCTAATTCACTATTACACTTAAATCTATTACTCATAATATGAATGATATTTTTAGTAGAGCTTTTGAAATCAGAAATAAAATTTTTTAAATTATGTATTCCAGGATTAATACTTCTAAGTAAATTGAAACTAGAAAGTATAATTCTACATCCTAAAAAGAGAAAATAGAATTTATATTTATTATATATTTTTTTTATTTCTAAAAAATTTCTTGTTAAAGCAAAAGCAGTAATGTAATCGTTGTACTTTTTCCTATTCATTGCATTTACAGTACTACCACTACGTATATTATAATAGTAAAGAGGAGAAGAATCTACAGTAATATTATTGGCAAAATAAAATAGTCTCAAAGATACAAAAATATCTTCAAAGCACATATTTTGAAATTCTATTTGATTATCAATAAATAAACTTTTTTTCCAAAGTTTATTCCAAATATAATAGTGAAGTCTTACATCAGAAATAAGAAATTTTAAAATCTTTTCAGAAGAATATAATCCTGATGGTAAAAATAATATATCACGGAAACATATGTTTGATTTTTCCCAATGTAAAAAATGATTACAGCAAGCAATATCAGCGTCATATTTTTTTATAGAATTATAAAGTACTTTAAGAAATGAAGGATGAACAAAATCATCGCTATCTATAAAAGAAAGATATTTACCTCTAGAATATTTAATACCAATATTTCTAGCGGCAGATACACCTTGATTTTTAGTATTTATAATTTGACACATATTAAATTTTTTTTCAAATTCTTCCATTATTTCTAAAGATGAATCACTAGAGCCATCGTTAATCATAATAACCTCAAAATTCTGAAATTCCTGATTTAGTACTGAATCTAAGGTTCTACGAAGATACTTTTCACTATTATATACAGGAATAATTATACTAATTTCTGGATTATTCATTAATATCACCATCCTATAAAGACAAGCATTTATCCTTTTTGGATACAGTACTTGAAACTCTTGAAAAAGGAAATGAAACAACAATAGTAAGAAAATAAGTAATAACTCTCCATAAAAGTACGGCAGCCTTGATAGTCTGTTCAGAGAAGAAAAGCCCGAAGAAAATTAGGAATCCTCCCTCAGCAGCTCCTGAACCGCCCGGAAGAGGCATAAACGAAGAAACCATTGATACAAACGATTGTGCAGCAATCATATCTAAAGCATGAGCACCTCTAAAATTAAAGGCTCTGTATATGCAATACGGGACAACGAAAATGCATGTAATTTGTACAACAGTAAATACGTACGTTTCTAAGACTAAAGATGGATTTTTATATAAATTTTTATTACTAATATGGAAATAATCCAGTTGTGTACTGATATCAGATATTTTACTTTCGGAATCTTTAATAATACGTAATTTTTCAAGTAGATTAAATATGAATTTTATAATATTATAGGTTATTTTTCTATTGAAAGAAAATAGAAATAAAACAATAATAACGAATGCTTGGGAACAGAAACCGAATATAGCTAATCCCTTTATGATATTTCCAACACTATTTTTAAATAAATCGAATTTAAAAAGAAACGCCAAAGCACTATAAATAGTAATTGTATTTTGATAAACTAAAAATTTTTGTACCAATGCAGAAGTAGCATGCCCGGCATCTATTTTTTGAGATGACATACAATAAACTTGCATAGGCTGTCCACCAGTAGCACCAGGAGTTATAGCACTAAAAAATTGCCCTACCATAGATGTTTTAAAGGCTTGTTGAAACGTATAATTATAATTTGGTGTTTTAGTGAATCTTAAAATTAAATAGGAGTCTATGACTATGTTCAAGAAATGACATAAAACAGCCATAGAAAGCCACATTTTATTAAAATCGGTTATGTTATGCATTAAATCTACTAATCCATTTTCGGAAACACAAAAATAAATTAATAACCCAACAGAGAAACACATAACAATAATATTAAAAATATTTTTTATATTTATTTTCATAATTAGGCCTCCATGAAAAACCCCACAGTTGCCGAATAAAAAGGTTATTTTGGCAAATACTAAAAGTTAGCAATAAAATACTATTATATAATATAATACGTGAAAATTGTTGAAAGTCAAGTATAGACGATTGTGAGTGTTATTAAAACAATAAATACATTTAATAAATATATAGTTGAAAAAAATTTTTTTAATTACTATAATTGACTAAAAAAGATTATAAAGTGTGATGATATGGGACAATTAGTAAATGCAATGACACAATGCAGGTGTAATTTTGGTGCAAACCCCTTACCCTTAGTATCTACGAATACAGCACTTGCAAAAAATTTACCTGCTTTAAATATTATGGATATCCCTAAAGAGACTTTTGGAATATGCAATTCTCCATTAAACCCTGCTGCAGTAGCAGCAAAGGCAGTTGGAGCAACTGCACCATGCACGCCAGCATTTGCAGTTCCACAGTGGCTTCCAGGTTCTCTTACAGTCATGATAGGAGGTAAGCCAGCTCTTAATAATTCATGTGCAATGTCATGTACATTAGATGGTCCAAATTGCATTACAATACTCCCTCCTGGAGGTGCACTTAAAGTAATGGTTAAATAAGTTAAGAATGAATACAAAATTTTTTTATTTGCTTTCTACAATAAATATATGGTATTTGAAGAGCATATAATATACGAAAATACTTTAGGGTATATGTGTTAAAATAAATTTTTTAGGAGGAATATAAATATTATGAATTGTTCTCCAGAAGTAGAAAATATGTGCAAAGTAAGGTCGGGGGCGAATCACGGTCCAGCACCAATCCCGGAGGAGGGAAATTGGGTTAAAGCCTATGAAATAAAAGATATTTCAGGCTTATCGCATGGAATAGGAGGATGTGCACCTCATCAGGGAGCGTGTAAATTAACTCTTAACGTAAAAAACGGTATAGTAGAGGAAGCTTTAATAGAAACTATCGGCTGTTCGGGAATGACTCATTCAGCAGCAATGGCGGCAGAGGTATTACCAGGTAAAACCATACTTGAATGTTTAAATACAGATTTAGTATGTGACGCAATAAACGTAGCAATGCGAGAGATATTTTTGCAATTTGTTTACGGTAGAACGCAAACAGCCTTTTCCAAAGACGGTTTACCTGTTGGAGCTAGTCTAGAAGATTTAGGTAAGGGACTTCGCTCACAAGTTGGCACAATGTTTAGTACGAAATCCAAGGGCGTAAGATATATGGATATGACAGAAGGGTACGTGCTTTCACTTGGATTAGATAAAAATGATGAAGTAATAGGATATAAGTTTGTAAAGATTGGGAAAATGATGGAAGATATAAGAAAAGGAATCAGTCCGCAGGAAGCCTACGATAAAAATATAGGTAAATATGGGCGTTATGACGATGCAGAAAAATATATTGATCCGAGAAATGAATAGTAAGGGAGGACTGATTTAAAATGACAAAAGAGATAGTATTTGAAGGTAAGGCACGAAGAATAGATAAAATAAACGAAAGCTTAAAAAAATACGGAATAAATAGTTTGGAAGAAGCAAAAAAAATTTGTGAAGAAAGAGGAATAAATGTTAGCGAGATAGTAAAAACAGTACAGCCAATATGTTTTGAAAATGCAGTATGGGCGTACACTTTAGGATGTGCCATAGCTATAAAGAAGGGAGTAAAATCAGCCTCAGAGGCGGCCGAGGCTATAGGATTAGGATTAGAATCATTTTGTGTTCCCGGTTCAGTAGCAGAGCAGAGAAAAGTAGGAATAGGGCATGGTAATTTAGGAGCAATGCTTCTCCGCGAAGAAACAGAGTGTTTTGCATTTCTTGCTGGACACGAATCCTTTGCTGCCGCAGAGGGAGCAATAGGTATAGCTCGTACTGCAAATAAAGCGAGGAAAAAACCGTTAAGAGTAATACTAGATGGTTTAGGTAAAGATGCAGCATATATAATATCCAGAATAAACGGCTTTACGTACGTAAAAACAGAGTATGATTTTTATAAAAATGAGCTTAATATATTAAGTGAAACGAAATTTTCGGATGGAGATAGAGCTGCTGTGAAGTGTTATGGAGCCAATGATGTCATGGAGGGAGTAGAGATACTCAAGCATGAAAAGGTGGATGTATCTATAACAGGAAATTCCACGAATCCTACAAGATTCCAGCATTTAGTAGCGGGTACGTATAAAAAATGGGCAAATGAAAATGGTAAAAAGTATTTTTCTGTTGCATCCGGAGGAGGAACAGGAAGAACATTACATCCAGATAACGTGGCGGCAGGACCGGCTTCATATGGACTTACAGATTCAATGGGACGTATGCATAGCGATGCACAGTTTGCAGGCTCATCTTCAGTACCTGCCCATGTTGAAATGATGGGATTAATAGGAATGGGAAATAACCCAATGGTAGGGGCGACAGTAGCATGTGCAGTAGCTGTGGCAGAGATTTTGGTAAAATAGGGTTAAAAAACAAACAGGTACTAAATACAAAGTACCTGTTTTAAATATAATTATTTGGAAAGTAAATCATCAAAGTGAACAATCTGGAAAGTAGGTAGTTTAACTTTACCAGTTGCAGAAGATTTGGTAGGGACTTCAAAATCTATAGCGTTAACTTCGTTTTTACGTCCCATTAATATTAATCTGTTATATCTATTCTTTATTTCTCTCGCCCTTCTTTTAGGATTAAAGCATTTGGCAATATAACTCCACTTTTGCCCAACTGTCGCAACCTTTGAAAGTATAAGTTTATCTTCTTCTGGTGTAAATGTATTAGATGAGTTTGGAGAGCCAAAGAGAATTGTATATCTATGTCTTAACTGTCTACAAGTTCTTCCGTTAAAATGTTTAGTGAATTCTGACCATTTAGATCCATTTTCATTGTACAACCTAAGCAATAATTCATCCTCTTCGGCTGTGAATTTTGAACGATTTACATTAGGTTTTAATTTATAATAGTATTGTTCCTTAATGTATTCCAGTTTATATCCCGTGATTTCCTGTATTTGATGTTCATTTTTTCCCTCTTCCATAAGTCTAGATATTATTTGTTGTTTTTCATTTAGTGGCTTAACCTCAGCAGATGCTGAAGTTAAAGTTGCCAAAGAAAATATAACTCCTGAAAACGCTACAAATGCTAACTTTTTTAAAATTTTCATTGCACCCCAACCCTTTTATAATATGTTATCGTTTCAATGATAACATGTTTTTAAACAAATGTCAATAATTTGGCTGATAAAATAAATATAGAATAAAACAGAACTTTATAATAAAATTTATGCGTTATAATATTGTAAGGAGAATTTTTTATGTTTAAAATAGGATGTCATTTATCAATATCGAATGGATTTGAGAGTATAGCAAAGGATGCAGTAAAAATAGGAGCAAATACGTTTCAATTTTTTACGAGAAATCCACGTGGAGGACGGGCTAAAAAAATAGAACCTAGTGATATAGAAGCATTTAATAAAATAGCAAAGGAAAACAATTTTACAAAGATATTAGCTCATGCACCATATACGCTTAATGCGTGTTCATCTAATGAAAGTGTGAGAGAATTTGCACTTCAAACGATGGCTGACGATTTACAAAGAATGGAATGTATACCCAATAATTACTATAATTTTCATCCGGGTAGCCATACAGGGCAAGGAATCGACACAGGTATAAATCAAATATCTGATATTCTAAATAAGATTCTAAAAGAAAATCAAACAACTATTGTTTTACTTGAAACCATGTCGGGAAAAGGCAGTGAGGTAGGAAGTAGATTTGAAGAATTAAGACAAATTATAGATAAAGTAGAGTTAAAGGAAAAATTAGGTGTTTGCTTGGATACTTGCCACATAAGTGACGCGGGATATGATATAATAAATGATATAGAAGGCGTAATAAAAGAATTTGATGAAATAATAGGACTTAATAAATTAAAGGTTATACATTTAAACGACAGTAAAAACCCAACAGGATCTAAGAAAGACAGGCATGAACAAATAGGTAAGGGATTTATTGGTGTTGAGGCTATAACTAAAATAATAAACTATGAACCGATTAAGGATTTACCGTTTATATTAGAAACACCACATGATGATTTATCTGGATATGAGAGTGAGATAAACATGCTTAAGAAGTTAAGAGCTGAAATCGACTAAGTGGACTACTTGCACAAAAAATTTTTTATGTTAAAATTATACTGTTAAAACATATTTAGTCTTGTGCTGTATAGTTTTTTAAAAAGGAAGTTGAGTTTATGGAAGATTTAAAAAGGATTGATGAATTAGATGAAGAAAGTATAGAAAATTTGTTGAAAGATCAGAAACTTTTTGCCGACTTATTACAATGTGATAAAGATGAAGAATTTATAGCTCTGTTTAGGGAAAAAGGAATTTCTGTTACAAGCTCTGATGTAAAATCCATATTAGCTTCAGTAAAAGAGCAAGAAAAGAAATACTCAAAAATGTCTGATAAAGAGTTGGAAAATATATTTGGTGGAGTTCAAACAGTAACAACGACAACGACTACTACAATAACAAATCAACCTAGTATAGTTCGTAATAGAGACATATCTTCTAATAATTCAAGAACAGCAACACCTGGCGAACAAATACTCTTTGGAGGTATTTTTACTGCAATTGGTGCGCTATTAGTTATTGATGGATTGAAAAAAGTAAAAACTAGAGGAAAGTTATTTAGTTAAGGAAGTGTATTGAGCAATTGCAAATTTTGAATTACAGCACAAGACTAAATGTGTATTTTATATTTTTATGAGGTAGAGTTACGATGAGAATTTTCCGTAGAAAATTTAAGAAATTTAAAGCGAAGTCTAAAATTAAGAAGTCTAGTGGGGACAAGCTTATCGAGTTAGTAAAACAAGTAATAGAGCCTTATTTTGAAGAGCTAAAAAAAGAAGGAATAAAAAGCAGAATAGAAAGTATGTTTACGAATACTAACATAGATAAATTAATTCTTTCAAAAGTACGAAAGCATTTGGCTTCCAGTAGAGTAATTGAACTTAGCAAAGGTTTGGGAAGAATATGCATTCAGTACAGAAGTTCGGGAATACAGATAGAACCTATTGGATTAGTAAGATTTTTAATAAAAAAGATTACAATAACAGATGGGCAAATAATAAGAATAACTGATGATATTTTTAGGCAAATACATGAAAAATATGTATGTAATTCGGATTACTTAATGAAAAAAATAGAAGAAATAATATCTAAATTAGATGAAACTGGCATATATAAACCTGAAACATCTGAAGAAAAGACCATATACGATTTAGTTTTATTAATGCTTTTAAATTATTATAAAATGGAAAAAAATGTTCCTAATTGGATGAAACAAGCAATAGATAATTTAAGCCAGACACAAATAATAGAGGATTGGCTTGATATTATTATAGACCAGGTATCAAGTATATTATCCAACATAAGTGAAAACCTCTATTTAGATTTTAATGTTACGTTTGATTCTAAAATACTTAAATTAGCTCTTAATAAAAAGACTAACAGAGGACAACTATCCGAGTTGTTGGCTATGATGAATATAAACGTTAAAGATATAATTTATAATATTGCCCAAAGTTATATAAGTCCAAGCTTTGTAAAGGGAATGGGTGAACTTATTGGAGGAATAGCAAGCAATTTTCTTTCAGATTTTAATCATAAGCAAAATATAAGCGTAAAAGAAAAATTTGGCGATGCTAATAATCAAATAAGCGATGTAAATCCCTGTCAAATAACGATAACGTTAGGAAAAAATATGAACGAACGTTCTTTTCGTTGGTATTGTAGCGATAGGACTAATGAAAATTTTATAGAATATTCAACAGATAGTAATTTTATTAATTCTAAAATAGTAAAAGCAGATTGTGAGGAAGTCAATAAAACCAAACCGATAATAAATTTTGGGCTTATATCCAGTTATGCGATAGAGAAAGCCTGTAAATGCTCTGTAACATTATCTAATTTGGAAAGCGGAAGAACATATTATTATAGAGTAGGAGATAAAGATAGAATAAATGAGAGTGAAATTTATAAATTTAAAACAGGAGAAAATAAAGAGAATTTCAGTTTTACAGTTTTAGCAGATTCGCAGGGAATGATAAAATATGATTATGATTTATTCCTGCGTGTATTTAAAGATGCCGAAGAAAGATTGTCAGATTCTGAATTTGTTGTACACATGGGAGATTTCGTAGATGACGGTAATAATGAAGATTATTGGGATTGGCTATTAGATTCAAAATTATGGAGAGAAAACGCAGTTGTACCCTTAGCCGGAAACCATGAAGCGAGAATTAGTCCAATTGCATGTAGATATGGCGTAGAGAATTCGATAGTAGGGCACTTTAATGTTGATAAAAGCTTAAATCAGGATTTTTCTACGGGAATATATTATTCTTATATTTATAAAAATACGTTATTTATAGTTTTAAATACAAATGATATGGATGAATATGGTAGAATAAGTAAAGAACAGTATTTGTGGGCGTTAAATAAAGCAAAAAATACAAATACAAAATGGAAAATACTTTTGACGCATAAGTCACCATATTCAAATGGACCGCATCACAAAGATTCGGATGTAAGAAGTATGAAATGGCAGATAATAAGATTAGCTTATGAGGGGAATATTGACCTTGTAATTGGTGGACACGACCATGTTTACGTAAGAACGCCAATGCTCTCTGCGGAAAAGGTAATATCTTGTGAAAAGAGACTTAAAAATTATAATGGAGAAAATTATGAAACTTACTTAAATTCTAACGGTACAATATTTATTGTACCTGGGACATCGGGAGTAAAAAACTATAAGCAAGATTTATCATTTATGTTTCCTACGGAAAAAATAATGGATGTAAACTTTCCTATTTATTCTAAAGTAGATGTAACTGAAGATACCTTATACTATACGTCTTATAAATATGATGTATTAAAGAGAAAATCTTATATATTAGATAAATTTGCCATAGAGAAAAAACAATCTGATAGAATAAGATTAAAAGGCGAATTAGCAGTTAAGTTAATATCAGATTTACCTGATGTACCATGGATGAATCACAATACTAAAATAGAAAAAATAAGAAATATATATAATAACCTTGAATATTCAGAAAGAGTAAGAGTAAAGAATTATAATAAATTATTAGAAATAGAACACGTAAATAAAAGTTATAAAAAAATAGCTCAGGGAGATATTATATCAATAAATAGTAAAAGAGGATTTTTAGATGCTGTTAATAACGAAAAGATATCTACAATAGTAGTAGATTGCGACGAAATAAAATTTGAAAATATTTTCGGTAAAAGAAAAAGATGTGTTGTAAAAAGGGACTTATGTATTAGAGGAAGAGCAAGGCTTATAATGCTAAACATTGAGGTAAGAAACAACAGTACGTTAATAATAGAAGACAGTATCTGTATAGATAATACAAGAAAAATATTGTCGCTATGTAAATCTATAAGTGCGATAGACGTATACGATAATTCAGTAATAATTTTGGGTGGAAAAACATCTATAAGAAGTGCATACGGTACGGGAGTAAAAAAGTATAGTATAAATTTGTTGGGAGAAAAAAATAAGGCTTACTTAAATAGTAGTAGTGAAAATTGGAGTGCGAACGGATTTATATATTCAAATTCAGAACATAGTAGTGTAATTGTAAATGAAGGAAAATATAAATCTAAAAACAAGAAATTTACATTTAATATTTCTGGAAAGATAGAAATTAACGGAGGAGAAATTGGAACTTTAAAATGCTTAAGTAAATCGAAAAGCTATATTAGAGCAGGTAAATTTGGTGATGAGGATAAAAAGATTAAATTACCTTCAATAGATAATATGGGAGAAATGGAAATAATTTCCGGAAAAATAGATTCAGGAAAGAAATCAGCAATATATTCCCATGGAGAATACTCATTATTATGCTTGCAGCCCTCACATAAGGGAGCTTTAAGAATTGATAATGAAATAATATATTTAGGATGTGTTGATAGGATAAAAAATAATAATATAAAATTAAATGTAGATGAAGAAACGAAAGAAAAGTGTTATAATATGGTGGGAGCTTATTCAATAGATAATACTTTTAATAATTTAATAGATTCAATCGACACTATGAAAACTATATTGAAGCCATTAGGAGATAGAAAGACTTTTAATGTACAAAATAATGCAAGTAAAGTATTGATAGGGGCGAGATATGTAAATAGTAGTAAGAGAATTAAATTTTCTAATCAATCAAAATGTTATTTGTTTAGTAAGGAATTAGAAGTTTATTAAATATTATTTTTAGTACTGTAAAATTAAAGGAGCATAGCCTTATGAAAAGGTATAGGAGATTAGATAAAGATAATAGAAAGAAAGGGAAGAAAACATCTAGTATAATGAAATGGGTATCAATAGTTTCAGGCATTTTGATAATATCTTCAGCAGCGGTAGTGGCATTTTATAAATTTGTTGATATTAATAGTAATGAAAACAGCGAAAATAATAATGACGTACAATATGAAATCGCGAGTAGTGAAGAAGCAGTAAATATAATTGATAACGGAGGAAAACTTGAAGGCGACAGAGGAGAAGTAAAAGAAGAAAACGAAAATATTGAGCCCAAAGACGAAGTAAATGATAAAAAGGATAGTAATTCTCAGCAAAATTCAAAGAAACAAGAGACTAATGAGAATAAGGGACATGATTTTTCGGAGTGGAATAAAACATGCGAAAAAGAATTAATAGTAGTAAATGGCGATAACTTTTTAGATGAAGCTTATAAAGTAAAAACGAAGGTATGTCGGGGAAAAGAAATATCGTCATTAGCGGCAGAAAATTTAGAAAAGATGATATCCGATGCCAAAAAAGAAGGAATTTCACTTTGGATATCATCAGGTTATAGAAGTATAGAACTGCAAACGAAGCTTTTTAATAGACAAGTAGCTCGGGAAAAATCAAAAGGACTTAGCGAAGAAGAAGCCAAAAAGAAAGCGAGTACAGTTGTAGCAAGGCCTGGTACGAGCGAACATAATACAGGTTTAGCCGTAGATTTTAACGGAGTAGAAGATGATTTTTATAAAACCAAGGAGTATAAATGGCTTATAGAAAACGCACATAAATATGGATTTATAGAACGCTATAAAAAGGAATGGCAGAAGGTTACGGGAGTAATATATGAGCCATGGCACTTTAGGTATGTGGGAGAGTATCACGCACAAAAAATAAATGAAAGCGAAATGTGTTTAGAAGAATATGTAAGTAAAGTATTGAAAGGATAAAAAATATATGGAAAATAATAAAAAAAGAGTAAGAACAAGGTATGCACCAAGTCCAACGGGATTTATGCATATAGGGAATTTACGTACGGCACTTTATGAGTATTTAATAGCAAAATCTCAAGATGGTGATTTCGTATTAAGAATAGAAGATACTGATAGAGAAAGATATGTTCAGGGAGCAGAAGAAATAATTTATAGTACACTAAAAACAGTAGGCTTGAATCACGATGAGGGACCAGATATTGGTGGAACTTATGGACCATATATACAAAGCCAAAGAAAAGAAATGTATATGCCGTATGCTAAGAAGCTAGTAGAAGACGGAAAAGCTTACTATTGCTTTTGCGATAAGGAAAGATTAGAAAAACTTAGAAGCGAAGGAAGTAACGAGGAATACGGCGGATACGATAGACATTGCAGAAATCTTACACAAGAAGAGATAAAAAGTAAATTAAATGCAGGAATACCGTATGTTATAAGACAGAAAATGCCTCTTAATGGTACAACAACATTTAAGGATGCCGTATTTGGAGAAGTAACCGTGGAGAATAAGGAATTACAAGACCAAATACTTATAAAAGCCGATGGATATCCTACGTATAATTTTGCTAACGTAATTGACGATCATACTATGGGGATTACACACGTAGTAAGAGGATGTGAATATTTATCATCAACACCGAAGTATAATCTACTTTACGAAGCATTTGGTTGGGAAGTACCTGAATATATACATTTACCATTAATAATGGGAAAAAATGAGGATGGAAGTATATCTAAGCTATCGAAACGACATGGAGCAGTAAGTTTTGAGGAGCTTGTAAAAGACGGATATCTTCCTGAGGCGATAGTTAACTATATAGCATTACTTGGGTGGTGTCCGAAAGATAATAACGAAATATTTTCTTTGGAGGCTTTAAAAAAGGAATTTTCAACGGATAGGATAAGTAAATCGCCATCGATATTTGATTACGATAAATTAAATTGGTTTAATAGTGAATATATACGCAAAATGACAGCCGAAGAATTTTTTAATGTTTCTCAGCCAGTTATAAAATCTTTTATAGGCGAAATTAAATTGGACTGCAAAAAGATATCCGAAGTTTTACATCAAAGAGTAATAAAATTAACGGATATACCGAATATGATAGGTTTCTTGAAAGAATTACCTGATTATGAAAAAGAAATATTTATAAATAAAAAAAGTAAAACGAATTTAGAAAATTCTTTGGTAGTATTAAATAGAGCTAAGATAGAGCTAGAGAATTTAAAAGATTGGAATCATGATGAAATACATAGTTTACTCATAAATATGGCAAAAGATATGGAATTAAAAAATGGTACAGTAATGTGGCCTGTAAGAATAGCAATTTCCGGACAAACTATGACACCTGGTGGAGCGATTGAAATATTAGAAATATTGGGTAAAGATGAGTCCTTGAGGAGAATAGAATTAGCAATTAAAAAGTTGATTTAAAATAAGGGGGATATTTAAATGCTAAAAATAAGCAAAAAAGTTTCATATATTATAGTAGCGATTCTAACTTTTATATACCTGTTACTTGCGATATTTGCAAGTATGGAATATATAGATGTGGTTATGGTGAGTTTATACATGTGTATATTTCCCATGTTTATTTACATACTTTATCTTTTTGTACCAATTAAAAGAAAATATGCGTATTTACATGGATTTATAAGTTCGTTAATTATAAGCATAGTTTCCACTCTGCCGTATTATATTAAAGCAGTTAGTGCGCAGCATGCTAATAGCATAAAGTATGGTGTGCCTATATATGCTGATAGTACATTTATATATATGTTAGTGACTATTATTCTGCTTATTTTAATTGAAGCATTATTCGGAGGAATTATACATTTAGTAGATTATTGTGTACGTAAATTAGTGAGTAAAATAAAGAAAAAGTAGATAAATATAAAAATTTAAATATTGTAAAATTAATTTATTATTAGGGGGAATATTTAAATGAAAAAACTAAATTCAAAAATTTCTTATGTGGTAGTAGGAATTTTAACGTTAATAGCATTTCTGTTTGATTATCTTTTAAATAAAGAAATAATTGGTGGTGGAGTGTATTTGCTATCAACGTTAATAATTATACCGGCTTGTATTTACATAATGTATCTTTTTGTAGAAATCGAAAGAAAATATGCATATTTGCATGCTTTTATAAGTTCAATGCTTGTGTACTTGGGTTCTTTTTGGAGTTACTGGCCGGAATTAATCTATTATATGCGGTATTGTCCTGAAGCTGAGCCAGATATTAGCGTAACTTTATCAGCGATAATTCATATTACTTTTTTTATGCACCTAGTATTTTGGGGATTTGTTTATTTAATGATTAACTATATTTCTAAACGGAAGTTTAGAGTAAAAAATATATAATTTAATGTAAGGGAAAGTGGTATAAATGGAAAATGAAAATATAAATACAAGTAATTTTATAGATGATTTTATAAAGGAAGATATATCCCAAAATGGCAAATACTATGGAAAAACTGTGCACACAAGATTTCCGCCAGAACCTAATGGATATCTTCACATAGGCCATGCAAAGGCTATATGCATAGATTTTAGTACGGCCGAAAAATTTAAGGGAATATGTAATTTAAGAATGGACGATACAAATCCAACAAAAGAAGACGTAGAATATGTAGATTCAATAAAAGAGGATATAAAATGGTTAGGCTTCGATTGGGAAGACAGATTCTATTATGCCTCAGATTACTTTGATAAAATGTATGAATTTGCATGCGGATTGATAAAAAAGGGTTTAGCATATGTTTGTGAGCTTACTCCTGAGCAAGTAAGAGAAAACAGAGGAGATTTAAATACTCCTGCAAAAAGCCCCTATAGGGATAGACCAATCGAGGAGAGTTTAGATTTATTTAATAGAATGAAAAATGGGGAATTCTCAGATGGTAAAATGACACTTAGAGCTAAAATAGATTTAAATTCAGGCAATTTTAATATGAGAGACCCTGTAATATATAGAATTAATAGGTCGCACCATCACAGAACAGGAGATAAATGGTGTATATACCCAATGTATGATTATGCACATCCGATTGAGGACGCATTAGAGGGTATAACACATTCACTGTGTACACTTGAATTTGAGGATCACCGTCCACTTTATGAATGGGTAATAAATAATATAGATTGCGAAGCAAAGCCAAGACAAATTGAATTTGCAAGATTAGGAATAAATAATACAGTAATGAGCAAAAGAAAGCTAAGACAGCTTGTTGAAGGTGGTTATGTTAATGGTTGGGATGACCCAAGAATGCCAACCTTGTGTGGATTAAGAAGAAGAGGTTATACGCCTTCTTCAATACGTAATTTTTGCGAAAGAATTGGAGTATCTAAAGTAATAAGCACAGTGGATTATAGTTTTCTTGAGCATTGCCTAAGAGAAGACTTAAATATGAATGCTAAAAGGGCAATGGCGGTATTAAATCCGATTAAGTTAATAATAACGAATTATCCGGAAGGTAAAACAGAAAAATTTGAAATTGAGAATAATCCAAATGACGAATCTGCTGGAAAAAGAGAAATAACATTTTCAAGAGAACTTTATATAGAAGAAAGCGATTTCATGGAAGAACCTATAAAAGGATATTTTAGATTATATCCAGGTAATGAAGTAAGATTAAAAACTACGTACGTAGTTAAATGTACAGGCTTTAAGAAGGACGATAATGGTAAAGTTGTGGAGGTCTATGCCGAATATGACCCGCAAACTCGTGGAGGCACAACTCCAGACGGCAGGAAAGTTAAGGGCACGATACATTGGGTTGATGCTAACAATTGCGTCGATTCAGAGATAAGAGTTTATGATAATTTATTTACGGTTCCAGATCCAGAATCAGGAGATAAAGATTTTATAGAATATATAAATCCAAAATCCCTAGAAGTACTAAAAGGATGTAAATTAGAAAAGTCTTTGAAGCATGCTAAAAAAGGAGAGTCCTTCCAATTTATGAGATTAGGCTATTTTTGCATTGATAGTAGGGATAGCAGACAAGATAGCTTAGTATTTAATAGAGCAGTCTCTCTTAAAGATGGATTTAAAAAGACAAATAAGAAATAAATATCTTAGGAGCGTAATAAATGAGTTGCGACAATAAGTTTTGGGAATCTTTAAACACTTTAGTAAATAATTCTCAAATAGTAATTGATAGACCCAAAGGAACTTCACATCCTAAGTATCCAGATTTTATATATAAGTTAGATTATGGATATTTAAAAAATACATCATCGATGGATGGGGCAGGTATTGATGTATGGGTAGGAACGGCGGATGATAAGCAAATAGATGCAATTATGGTTATTATAGATTTAATGAAGAGAGATTCTGAAATTAAAATATTAATTAGTTGCACAGAGGATGAAAAGGAGATTATATATAGAACTCATAATGAAACACCATATATGAAAGGAATTTTAATAAGAAAATAAGATATTAAAAATAAATGCCAGAAAAAGCAAATATTTACCAATTATTCTTGAATTTTTAATTAGTAAAACTTTTTGATTAAAAATAAAAATAGCTGTCAAAAATATGTAATTAGGAGCGGATATTACTATAATAATATTTGGGGGAATTTATATGTTAAATTTTAAATGGCTTAAAATAGTTATATCTTCGTTAACTTTATTTACATTAATAAATAATAGTACGGCTAGATGTATGCAATCAGATTTTAGAATAGGTGATGAAAGTTTAGAAGCATCTGAAAGGGAAGCATTTAATATCGACGATAATGGTTTGCTGTTTAGTTATAATGGAACAAATGAGGATGTTGTTATACCGAATGAAGTAAAAGAGATAGGGTCTTATGTATTTTCGAATCGTACTGATATAACAAGTATAGATTTACCAGAGGGATTATTAAAAATAGATGATTATGCGTTTTCGGGCTGTACGAATTTAAAGAGGGTTATAATACCTGACAGTACGGAAGATATAGGTAAATTTTCATTTGCAAATTGTGAAAGTATAGAATATATTTATTTAGGTAATTCATTATGTAATCTAGGAGAAATGTGCTTTTTTGGATGCGGTTCGTTAGGCGATATTAACGTAAGTCAAGAGAATATATATTTTTCATCCAGGGACGGAGTATTATTTGACAAAGAACAAATAAATTTAATTTTGTGTCCGTCAAACATTAGGGGAGAATATTTCGCTCCAGATACAGTAAAAAGTATTTACTCATACGCATTTTTTAAGTGTGATAAACTAGAAAAAGCAGCATTTTCAAGTAATTTAGAGGAAATAAAGGATATGGCATTTTACGGCTGCAGTAAGATGAGGAATGTAAGCTTAGGTGAAAATTTAAAGCACATGGGTTCTTGTGCATTTGGCGATTGTATATCTTTAGAGCAAATATCGCTCCCAGAGACGCTGAGATTTATTGGAAGCAATGCATTTTTTAATTGTATGTCTTTAAAAAATACTAGTATATTATCAAGCAATTTAAAAATAGAGCGCAGAGCGTTTGCATCATGTGATAATATAATTATTTATTGCCATGAAGGCTCAAGCTTAGAAAGATATGCTTCTAAACATGATATTAAGTTTATTTTGATATAATATAAAAAAGCAGATATAAAGTTTTATAGGCTTTATATCTGTTTTTTAGCTATGTAAAGCTTATTGTTGGGTTAAATCTGATTGAAAATCTGATTGTATTAACTTATTGCAATTTGACGGAGAATAAATGAAATTATCCATGTGATTACCGTCAAAAAAGTACTTAATTGAAGAGGGAGAATAATTATAATCAAATGTGTCTATTATAACTAACTTTACTTTCATTTTTTCGGGGATAATATTTTTAATATAAACACTAGCTTGCTGTCCGGGATAAACATCAGCCTTAACTTCGGCGAGTCCTGCAAGATTAGGGGAAAGCTCTACAAAAACACCATAATCCTCAACAGACCGTACGATACCCGCGACGGTTTCGCCGATAGAGAACATATCAGCATTTTCTTGCCATGTTCCGAGTAATTCCTTGTGAGTAAGATTAATTCTACCGTTTTCAATAGATTTAACAACAGCCTTTATGTCCATACCATTAGAAAATCTTTCCTTTGGATGTGCTATTCTTGATATAGATATGGAATCTATTGAAAGAAACGATACAATGCCACAACCTAAATCAGCAAAAGCTCCGAAAGGTTCCATGTGAGTAATTCTAGCAGGTACTACATCGCCAGGTACAAGAGTTGATATATATTTTTCATTACAAATTTCTTGAGCTAATCTTCTAGAAAGCAAAGCAATAGTTTTGCCGTTTGAATCTTTACTAAAACCTGTAATAACGAAGCAAACAGGCTTATTAACCTTAGATATTATAGCAATATCCCTAACAACGCCTTCTTTTATTCCAATAGCACATTCATCTCTTGGAATAATACCTTTCATACATCCGAGCTCTAAAATCAAGTTATGCTCACTATCGCAAATAATAGCTCTAGCCTCTAAAATTTTTCCAGTTCTTTGTGCCTCTATGAGATTTGAAGTAGATGATAATAAATTTTTATTTTCTTCTGAATCTATTAACCATCCTTCAGGATAAAATTCTATCATTTTGATACCCTCCAGTTTTGTTATACAAGGTATCTATATGCAGAATATAAAGGCTAATATTCTTTATAATGGAATAAATATTATATAATTTTATAATTATTAAAGATATGTATTAATAAGAAATTTAATTATGTAGATTGTAAAGAAATTGAAAAATTTAATTTACCCCACATAAACGAAAAATTTCTATTATGAGTAGCTGGATTTTCTTTGTTATTATCTGGAGATTTTTGTGTTATTATATCTACTAAATATCCAAATACCTTAGCTACTAAAATTTGAGCAGTTAGGTAAATGGGAGCTTTCATTAAGCAGTTTATAGAATATCTATATACTCTTTGATACCAGTGGCTTGGAGGCTTGTCCCATACGACTATATCATTATTTGAAGTAGATTGAATTGTATCAGATGAATTATTTGTATATTTATCGCTAGCAAATATAATATTAAATTGTGCAAAAATGATAGTTAAGCACGTTAATAAACTTAAAAATTTTATTTTAAATTTCAATTTATCACCTTCTTAAAAATAAGGGCTTTAGTTTGTTAAGATATATTTTAATTTAAAATTCACAAAAAATCAAGTGAAATGGAGGTGATTAATTTTTACTTTTAATAAATATATATTATAAAAATAAGCTGTTAGATGGTTCATTTAATAGCTTAAAATAATCATTTTTGTTTTTCGATATTATATTAAAACAAAAAATAATAATATTTTTTCACAAAAACAATTGACAATACACGCATATATATGTATAATAAAAACACAGTGATAGCTATTATTGTTAAATATATTAATAATAAGGTGGTATGAAAATAAAACGTGCTTATGAGATATTGAGTGGTAGAACTCATTGTTTCGCAATTGTATTTGATAAAAATACTAACAATGACGAAGTAAAAGAACTATATACTAAAGCGGTAGAGAAGAATAGAGACTTCGCTAAACCTACACGTATGGCACCTCAGAGTGTGAATCCTGATGATCGAAATTGTCCTATATTGTATTTTGGTGATGCTGTGTTTTCTAAACAAAATGATTTTTTGAATACTTTGAAGGAACACATAGATTCTAATGGCATTAACACTGTTGAAACTGCGCTAAATAAAAAATGGAAAAAGCTATGAGATATTGCCTCATAGCTTTTTATAGTTAATATTAATCTATTTCATGCTTTCTTCGTATTGCTTAATCATTTTCTTAAACGTGTGTCCCGTACGACGTTTGAGTTTTTCGAGATATCGCTCGGTGACTTCTCCTGTAAATATTTTTATTTCCATTTTTAGTTTGCCGTTTTCGGGAGTAACAAAAATCTTATCAATATACTTCTCAACAAAGTCTTTACTTATAATACCTTGTGTAGCTTCATTGGTAGCTTCTTTTAATACTTTGCGTATTTGATTTATATGTTCTCCTAGTTTATCTTTAGAATTTAATTTATCTTCCAATTCTAAAATTTCTTTTTCGATAGATTCGATTTCACTTGCCAGTTGATTATTCATATTCAAAAAATCTCTATCTGATAATTTACCGCTTATATTATACTCTAAAAGTTTACTTTTCTTTTGATTACAAACATTAATTTTGCTTTTTAGTTTCTCGATAGATTTTGAAGTGTTTTCATCACCATCTAAAGATTTATACATATTGATATATTCTTCTATTAATTCTTCAATATTGCCCGATGTGTTTTTAAAAACATCAAATAATATAGGTTTTATTTCGGATTCATATATTGAAAATGAAGGACAAGAATCTTTCCCATTTTTTAATTTACCACTACATACCCATGTACTATTTTTTTCACCATTTTTAGTTTTAGAATCATGCCTGTAATACAGTGAACCGCAGTGGGTACAAAATAATTTTCCTGTAAGAAGATTTCCGTGATTGCAAATTCCTTGTCTCCTTTTGACATCTGCACTACGTTTTTTTAGGACTTCATTTGCTTTTTCCCATAATTGCTCACTAACTATGGCAGGAACAATATCTCCTGTTTCGTCTTTAAACATTACCCAATCTTCAGGATCTAAAAATTTTTGCTTTTTAGTGAACATATCAACAATTTTTACTTTATTCCCTACGTAATAACCTTTATATTTAGGATTTGAAATCATATTAGACATTGTACTGTGTGCTATTTTATTTCCATTATTATTTCTATATCCTTTTTCCCAAAATAAATTTTCAAGTTGTTTCATGCTATATTGTCCTGTTGCATAAAGTTCAAAAAGCTCTTTTACCATAGGAGCCTCTTTTTCATCAATAATTAATCTTTTTGAATCTTTAACATAACCGAAAATTCTGCTATTACCTAATACTACACTATTTTTTATAGCCTGTTGATGTCCAAATTTTATGCGTGAAGATAATTTTCTTAATTCATCTTGTGCTATTCCAGACATAATAGTAAGTCTTAATTCGCTATCTTCATCTAGAGTATTGATATTATCATTTTGAAAAAATACAGCAACGCCATTTTGTAGTAATTCTCTTGTGTAATGTATACTATCAAGAGTATTTCTTGCAAATCTTGTAATTTCTTTAGTAAGAATAAAATCAAATTTTCCGTTTTTAGCATCTGCTATCATGTTATGGAAGTTTTCTCGTTTTTTTGTAGTCATAGCAGAAATACCCTCGTCAATATAACCCTCAACATATTGCCAATTAGGGTTTTTTTGAATTAATTCCTTATAGTACGATATTTGATTATCGAGAGAATTTAATTGTTCATCTTTTTCACTTGACACTCGTGCATAATATGTTACTTTTAAAGGAATATCATAAATAGACTTAGTTCTTAAGATTTGTCTTATATAATGTATATCCATATATTTCCCTCCGGATAAAAATGTGTTGTATCATTATTATAACATGATACAACACATTTTTAAACATGATATTTTATCCTATTTTGGAGATTAACCTCATCTTTGCCTTTAAAAGTTATGTTAGGAATTTTATTACTTATTTTATTACGTTCATTTTCATTTATTATACCTTTTTCGTATAAATACTGATTAAAATAATTCAACCATATATATTCTGATATAAATTCTTTTTTCAATTAAGATACCTCCCCATGTAATTTATTGTATGTTTTTAAGTAAAATACTATCATGGGAAATAATGTATTTTTATATTCTCAATCTGATACTGGTTAGTATCAACACACGAATTTCACGTTTCCCTTATTGGAACTACATTCTGGGACTTAACCTCGACTATGTAGGAGTATCATTATCACTATCATTGTTATTGCGGATTGCCCACCACAGACAATTTTATATATTGGTGGAATATCGCTCGCTGAACTGGTATATAATAGAAAATAGAAGTATTAATTTTAAAATATACAGTTAAGGTCATGGCGTACCATATAAAACGCTTGCTATAAATAGCATGATAGATAAAGTAATTGAGAATATCT
>CADBQS010000041.1 GCA_902796915.1 uncultured Ruminococcus sp. | reverse complement strand
TTTGACAAATAAATGTAAAAAATATAGAATGAACCAGTATAGATTTATAGAAAGGAGATTAAAAGTATTATCTAAATATGAATTAAAAGGGAGAGATTTTGTGAAACGTTTTCTAAGTTTGATTTTTTTATTTTTTTGTTTTCCATGTTTATGTGTGTTTGCCAAAGGACAGGAACGTCCAAAGGTTTCGGTTGTCGTGCCAGTTTATAAAGTTGAGCCTTGGATTAGAGAATGTATGGATAGCTTATTAAATCAAACCTTAAAAGAAATAGAGATTATCTGCGTAGATGATGGTACACCGGATAATTGCGATATAATTTTAGACGAATATGCGAAGAAAGATTCTAGGGTTAAAGTTATACACCAAGTCAACGGTGGAGTTCAAAGAGCACGTAATGCAGGATTAGAAATTGCAACAGGAGAATATATTACTTTTGCTGATCCGGATGATTACTTAGATATACACGCATATGAAGTGGCTTATAATTATGCTAAAAAGGATAATGTTGATATTATTCAGTTTGATCATCGCACCTTTTGGGATGGAAATGATAATCATGAAAAAGAAACAAATTTTTCAGATTCCAATGTTATATCTTTAGAAGAGTTTTGGAGCAGAACTTGGGCTAATTATGTATGGGACAAACTTTTTAAAGCAGAACTTATCCAAAGAGATAATGTAAAGTTCGCTCCAGAAATAAAACCCGCTGATGATACATGTTTTGCATATATGGTTATGGGTAGAGCTAATAGCTTTAAATTGATACCAGGTAGGTTTTATAATTATCGGTTGAGAGAAGGTTCTATTTCTGGAATGACACCAATAGATGTATTCTTGAATAGCTACAAATTAATGAAACTTGTTTGTGATGATTGGAAAAATCATAACTGTTTAAGAGGAAAAGAAAGTACTTTACTTACATACTTGATGCGTTGGACTTATTATGGTTATTATGATGCTGGATTAAAATATTCAAATCAATTACTAAAGTGCTTTAGCTCTGAAATTTATAATCCTGATGTTATTAAAAAGTGCCCTAAGTATATACAAGATTATATCAAACATTTAGAATATTCTGCATTAAATCAAGATAAACCAGTGTTGGAAAATGGTGAATATACTATAGTAAGTTCTCTTAACAATAGAAAGGTATTAGATATAAATAATGCATCATCGCAAAACACAGCAAATTTACAGTTGTGGGACAAAAATGGTACTAATGCTCAGAAATTTGAATTAAAATATAGCGGAGAAGGGTACTATATCATTAAAGCTAAATGTTCAGATAAAATGATAGATGTTGCTGGAGCGAATCAACAAATTGGTACTAACGTATGGCAGTATGAAAATAATAATTCTGATGCGCAAAAATGGTATATTGTTCCACGTGATAATGGTTGTTATGAAATAATATCCAGATGTAATTTACTTACTTTAGATGTAGATAATGCTAATACTAAAAATGGAACAAATATTAGGTGTTGGGAACAAAATAATACAAATGCACAAAAATTTAAATTTGTAAGGGTAGGATAGAAATGAAAAATAAAAAAATTATATCTTTATTTTTAAGTTTAATATTGCTTATTGGAATCTTACCAATTAATTTTGTAAAAGCAACCAGTGAATCAAATAAAAAGGATTTACATAGTGTAGCCTGTATTTTTGCTGGAAGAGAAAAATATTTATCTATTCTAATGCCATATTTGTATAAATTACAAAATGATGGAAAACTTACAGAAATACATTTTTGGCAATTTACAAATAATCCAAGTGATATAGCATACCTCGATTCCATATCTAATTTGCATAAGACATCAAAAAACTTTACTAAATATAGGACGATTACTCCTTTAATTGAGAATAATGAAGTTGAACTGAAGATAAAAGCTGCAAATGATGCACATATTTTAATAAACGATACTTACGAAATTGTTCTTGTAGGTTGGGGAAACACTAAATCTGTAATTAGAGAAGGTGTTCAAGGCGTTCCAATGTGTGAAGCTTCTTGCTATGGTGTACTGAATCAAAACGAATATAAAAATTTCAAAATATCTGTAAAAGATAATATGCTTATAGTAAAGGATTTAATGGGAGCTAGAATAAACGACAACGAAATTAAATCTATTAAAATTCACACAGGTTATGGAAGCGAAGGCTATTGGAATTATGAGGAAACTCAAAATAAAAATATAAAGTTATTTGATACGGAAACAAGATTTGGTTGTTTGCATTGGGGTGAAGCATACAAATATTACTTAGACTATGACTTCGATTTATTCATAAAGATAGATGATGATATAGTCTACATGGATTTAGATCGATATGATGAATTTGTAGATTATATTATCAATAATCCATATAATAACTGTGTATTTCCTAATATGATAAATCATTCAGTATCGTTATTTTATGACAATAAAAATAATCTAATTCCCAACAATATACTAAATGAATCGTATATTAATAAAAATTCTCCAAATGATTTATACTGGTATCATACTGATGGTAACAATGCCAAAAGAATACATGAGTATTTTTTGAATAATATTTCCAAATTTACAAGTAACAATATGCATCCTATTAATTTAGATGGCCACAAAGAATCAATTTGTATGTTCGGTATTTTGAAGAAAAATTATAACAAAATATTTGATCCAAGCTTAAAAGATAAAACTATATTTTGGTTTAATAATGCCTTTAAAACCAGTTTAGATAGCTTTGACGATGAAGTGTATGTTTATAACTGTCCTAATAACAGGCTTTATCCAAGATTTGTTGTTATGCACTATCAATTTGGTCCACAAATGAAAAATGGTCTTGATGAAAGTTTCTTAGACCAATATAAAAAGTTAGCGTTAGATATCAAATAAAAAGGAGCTATAAACTGATGAAAAGACTAGTCTCAATGTTTTTTGCATTTCTAATTTTAATTGGTTCATGTAGTAACCTATTAGTAAATGCAAAAAGTGTATCCAATGAGGATTTAAATGGAAATAGATATGATTATTTAATAGTTGGATCCGGATTATCTGGTGCTATTTTTGCACATGAAGCTATGTCTAAAGGTAAAAGCTGTCTTGTTATAGATAAGAGGGAGCATATTGCAGGTAACATATATACTGAAAATATAGAAGGGATAAATGTTCATAAATATGGAGCTCATATATTTCACACTAGCAATAAAAAAGTTTGGGATTATATAAATCAATTCGCAGAATTTAATAATTTTGTAAATTCTCCTTTAGCGGTCTATAAAAATGAACTTTATAATTTACCCTTTAATATGAATACTTTTAGTAAAATGTGGAAAATAAAAACTCCAGAACAAGCTAAAAAAATAATAGAAAAACAGCGTAAATCGGCACGTATAAATGAACCTAAAAACTTAGAAGAACAAGCAATAAGTCTAGTAGGAAAAGATATATATCAAAAACTTGTTAAAGGTTATACGGAAAAGCAATGGGGACGTGATTGTAAAGATTTACCAGAGTTTATAATTAGAAGATTGCCCGTAAGATTTACTTATAACAACAATTACTTTAATGATAAATATCAAGGGATTCCGGTTGGTGGATATACACCTATAATAGAAAAGTTACTCGATGGTTCAGATGTTTTATTAAATACAGATTATTTTGAATTTGTTAAAAATAATCCTAATATTGCTGATAAAATTGTTTACACCGGTGAAATTGACAGATATTATAATTACTGCTATGGTAAACTTGATTATAGAAGTCTGAAATTTGAAACTGAAGTATTAGATATGGACAATTACCAAGGTAACGCAGTTGTAAACTATACAGAAAGAAAAATCCCGTATACTCGCATAATCGAACACAAACATTTTGAATTTGGAAATCAACCGAAAACTGTAATTACTAGGGAATATCCAGCAGAATACACAGAGCAAAACGAACCATATTATCCAGTAAACGATGAAAAAAATACGAATCTTTATAATAAATATAAAGAGCTTGCAGATAAAGAAACAAACGTAATATTTTGTGGAAGATTAGGACAGTACAAATATTTCGACATGGATAAAGTTATAGAAAGTATGCTTGAGCTAACAGGAAAAGTTCTGTAAATTAATACACCGCCTATATTTTCAATAAATACAGGTGGTGTAT
>CADBQS010000040.1 GCA_902796915.1 uncultured Ruminococcus sp. | reverse complement strand
TCTCCCTTAGGAGGGGAGCGCTCTATCCTACTGAGCTATAGAGTCATATATTTAATATTGCAGTTATATATATTTTCTTCAAGAAAACGCCGCCACGTCTCACGGGTATTCCCCAGCCTCAAAGGGCTGGCGGTCATTTCCTTTCATAAAATATATATAACTGCTTAAAATCAATTTGAGACTCAAATTGATGAACATACTTAAGAGCCCGCGCGAGTGATAAAAAGCATAAATTTTTTGAACGACTCCGGGGTAACCGTTCCAAAATTTTTAAAAGTTTGAAAAACTTTTATTAAAATTTTGAGAATGGGGCAGTAAAAAAAATTTATGAATTTATCACGGTTAAGCAGAGCGATAGTATTCTAAACAAATAATCCAAATATAGCGCCAATTAAATAGCTAAGTCCAGTGTATAGTCCACTAATAATTGGCGAAATAATAATTCCAGCAATTCCTGTAAGCCAAATTAAAATAAACGCAAAATAAAATATTTGCTCATGTTCTGCAAACCATCTTTTAGCATTATATGGCAAGAAATGATCTAATATTTTTTGTCCATCAAGTGGTGGAAGTGGAATTAAATTAAACACTCCAAGCCCTATATTTATGCTAATCGTAATTTGTATTAAAAGCATTATAATCCCACCAATTTGTGTAGTAGCAAATGCAGGTGCAAATGCAGCTACCGCATATAAAATTATCATAAAAATAATTGCTAAAATAAAATTCATTGCAGGTCCTGCAAAAGAAACAAGTGCATCGGCTTTAGATATGCTCATATTTGTATTATAATTTCTTGGATTAACTTGAACAGGTTTTCCCCATCCAAATCCAGCAAACACAAGAAGAACTGTCCCTATTGGGTCTAAATGAGCCATGGGATTTAACGTAAGTCTTCCTTGCATTCTTGGAGTTTCGTCTCCTAATCTATCTGCTGCCCATGCATGAGCATATTCGTGAAATGTAATCGCAATTAAAACTGCAGGTAACGTTAATACCAAGTTTAATAAAAAGTTACCACTAGATAAATTTTGAAAAACTGCAGATATTACAAATACAGCTAATAATATATAAATAATTCTGTTATCAAATCTAAACATAAAATCTCCTTTATTTAATTTATTTGGTAAATTACCATTTGGTATTGTATCATATTATATACTTTTTTTCAATGCATATAAATATAAGATAAATTTAATACTGTAGGTTAGTCAATCATATGTCACAAACTTTTTAAAAATATATAGTTTGATACTCATATATGATAGAATGCTTTTTTACTTTACACTTCATTTTCCTTGATATTCCAGTAATTTTTCTATTGGGCTCAACCATTTTAATGGTCTCATCGGAAAATTATTGTACTGCCTTAACCATCTTCTGCCTTTTTCTCTTAAGTCTTCCAGACTTTTAAATTCGTTCTTATAATAAAATCTTTCTTGATCTTTTCTATGACTTCTTTCTACTTTCCCATTTTGTGTTGGTGTGTGGGGTCTTATTGTTACATATTTTATTTTTAATTCTTCTAATCTGTTTTCAAACATTGTTTTTTTGTCCCTTCCAAATGCTTGCCATACTAATTTATTCGTAAATTCAGTCCCATTATCTGTTTGTACTAACTTTATCTTAAATGGAAAATATTTTATTAATTTATTGATAAATATTGTTGATTCATATGTGTTATGTTCTTCACAAAAATACGTGTATCTTAATCTTGTGTATTCATCTATTGCTGTATATTGATAATATCTAACTCCTAGGTCTTTTAATTTCTTTGGTAAGCATTCTCTCGGTACATATTTTACATCTATTTGAACTCTTTCTCCTGGATATGTTGCTATTGGTACTTGCGGTGGTTGTATCTTTTTAGCTTTACTTGGTGCTTTTGTATATATTCCTAGTTTTACCATCTTGTGATACAAACCTTGTATCGTCCTTGTATATCCAGCTCTTCTTAATTTTACCCACAACACTACTAATCCAGTATCTTTATTATTATTTTTGTAATCTTTAATTAATTTAATTTCTTTCTCTGTATGTTCATTAGGATGGTGATGTGGCTTTCGAGATTTATCTCTTAGACTTTCTATTGTTCCATCATATCTCTTTATCCATCTATATATTGTTCTTCTATTCACTCTAAATTCTTTTTCTGCTTTGCTTACTCCATATTTAAATGCAAATTTAATTACACTATTTTTGAACTTTAATTTTTGTGCTATAATATTCATTAGGAAATACCTCTTTTCTATGATTTGTTTTTGTGGTTAAAAACATTTTATCATATTTTTGGTATTTCCTATTTTTATTTTTATTAACTTTGTGACATATCTATTTTAAACCTATAAACTTTATAAAAATAATTATGTCTAAAATATTTTTCAACTTTTTCATTTGCCATAACGTACATAGTTCTTACAAAATGCACATTATTATTGCTAACTCTAACAACAACTAAAACATATTCATTATCTATTTTGTATTCTTTTATAAATTCAATTGATTTTTTCTTTTCGTTTCTTGCTAAATATGTTGGATTCTTTATTATATTTTCAATATTTGCTCCACATTAATCTCCGTCC
>CADBQS010000039.1 GCA_902796915.1 uncultured Ruminococcus sp. | reverse complement strand
ATCACATACCTTTCTCATCTGTCAACTACTTTTTTTACCTTCTACCTTTTTTATCTTTTTTTGCCCTTTCACCTCGCTTTTTGGTATACTTTGTAAAATAGTGCCGATTAATAACTTAACATTTACATCGGCACTTTATACTAACTGCCACTGTGTAAATTTCCTCCATATTAGACTTATAATCCCCACCTATTTAATATATTACCTAATAATTGGGTAAAATTTAGAATTAAAGTCAAACAACTGTTCTTTCATTTCGGTTTCTAACACCTCTAAACCTTTCCCTCCTGCCACTTCTTCTAATCCTTCTTTTTCTGTGATTCTTGCTCCCATATCCCTTTTTGGCATATCTCTGTATGGCATAAATATCACCTCAAATTAAAATAATATATATAAGGTGTTCCGGAAACCTTATATATATTATATCATATTTTTGTTATTTGTCAACAAAAAATTTACACATTTTTTACATTTTCTTCTTGTTTTTCTATATTTTCTATTACTCTTACATAAACCTTAGCAACAGCGTCTTTATGAAGCCTAATTGTACATTCGTATGTTCCAAATGCTTTGATATCTAAATCTAAAGATATTTTTCTTTTATCTACATTTATTCCATAGCACTCTTTAATTTTTTCCGCTATTTCTTTTACAGTAACTGAACCAAACAGCCTTCCACCTACACCGGCTTTAGCTTGTATTTCTACTGCTTTACCATTGATAATTTCTCTCGATTCTAAAGCTTGTTGTCTTTCTTGCTCTAATTGGTACTCCAATGCTTTTTGTGCATCTGCAAGTTCTTTTTTAGATTGTTCATTTGCTTGCTTGGCTAAATTTTGCGGTATCAAATAGTTTTTAGCATATCCATCAGATACTTTTATTAAATCACCTTTTTTACCCTTTTTCTTTACGTCTTTCAATAATATTACTTCCATGCTCTATTCCTCCAAATGAATTAATCTATATTATTAATTATACTTTTAAGCCTTTCTATCGCACTTTCAAACGATATATCCTCAACTTGCGCTCCAGCCATATTCTGATGCCCACCGCCCCCCATAGCTTCCATAATAAGCTGTACATTTACTTCTCCCATAGAACGAGCTGAAATACTAATTCCCTTTCCAAAAGGAAATAACACAAACGATGCTTTTATTCCTTTAACATCCAAAAGCTCATCTGCCGCCTGTGCACAGGCTATTCTTTCATCATCATCTATTTTCTCAACATAAGCTATAGCACAATTTTTTATTATTTCCGCTTTTGATATCAATTCATATTTTATTTTATACATACCAATAGGATTGGCAAACATTTTTTTAACTCCTATCGGATCGGCCCCTTTTCTTTTTAAATACGCTGCCGCCTCAAAGGTTCTTACTCCCGTTTTAAGAACAAAATTTTTGGTATCCAACATAATACCCGCTAATAAACATTCTGACTCAAATTTTTTTAAATTTTTATCTCCCATATATTGTATTAATTCCGTAACCATCTCCGATGTTGATGATGCAAAAGGTTCATGATAAAAAATAACTGCGTTATTTATATGCTTTACTGTCATTCTATGGTGATCTATCACAACCACTCTATTACACATCTCATAAAGCTCTTTACTCTCTAAAAAATCTATTGCATGTGTGTCTACAACAACCAATAAAGTTTTTTCCGTAACCATGGATTTCGCTCTCTCGGGAGATATAAACATATTATTAGATATAGTTTCTTCAATAGATAATATCGTACCTTTAGCTAAACAAGTTTCTTTGTTAACAACAATATAAACAGGTGATTTTATCGCATTACTCGCAACATTCCATATTCCAACCGCCGCACCTATACAATCTAAATCCGAAGATTTATGTCCCATAATTAATACGCAATCACTGGATAAGATTTGTTCTTTTAATGTAGATGCCACTATACGAGTTCTAACCTTACTTCTTTTCTCTATCCCTTTAGAAGTTCCTCCGAAAAACTGATATGAATGCCCTTTCTTTATTACAACTTGGTCTCCGCCTCTGCCGAGAGCCATATCTAAAGCACTTTTAGCCATTTTTTCGGCTTCATATATATTTTCTGCCCCTCTGCCTATACCAATAGACACAGTTGCACACCTATATTCATTAGCCTTAATTTTGTGTATACTATCAAGTATTTTAAATTTATCTTCTATAAATTTTCTTAGATGCCTTTCTTCAAATACTATTATGTATTTGCCATCATTTAATTTTTTAAATATACCAGTTGTAGTTAACGCCCAATCCTGCAACGTATTTTCCACCATAACCGCTAACTGAGCATCTTTTTCGTCCGTAGTATCATGCTTTAATTCTTCTCTGTTATCAAAAAATGCTAAGGCTACAACTGATTTACTTAAGTAATATTCACTACTGATTTCTTTATATTTCGTATTTTCCACGAAATAAAGTATAATTCCGCTGTCAAGCCTAGAAGCATAAGCTGTATACTTTTTTTTGTTTATCTCAACGTCTAGGCTTTTTTTGATAAGTATTTCTTGTATATTGTGTCCACATAAAAATTGACCTATTCTTTCACCTATACATTCATTACCTAAATTTACTTCATTTTTAAACAGATAATTATATCCAATAATATCATCAAATTCCCCTACGGTTATGCATGGCAAAGGAATCTTATCTAATGTTTTTTTTCCGTTAATCTCCAGTGAACTATATATATTTACAAATAAATTAGATAAATATATTCTAAAATTCTTCAATCTGATAGCGACAACACCTGCTGTGATTGAGGCTATTAATACGTCTACTAAAAAAAGATTAGTATCAAAAAATAAGCTTATAGCCGCCATGACGAACATCACAGCGACAATTATATAAAACGATGGTGAAACTAACCATATATTTTTTTTCAAAAGTTATCACTCCTTACGTAAAAGCAGTAAATTTAGAGTGAATTTTAAAAATCCCTAAACCTCCATTATAATCGGTAAAATGACGGGATTTCTTCTCGTACGGTCGTGGAATAATTTATATAAATCATCTCTCACTCTTGTTTTTATCGTACTCCAATCCCTTAATTTTTGTTCCGAGCATTCCTCTAAGGCTCTAAGCGCTACTCTTCTGGCTTCATCCATAAGCCTTTCGGATTCCCTTACATATACAAATCCTCTTGAAACTATATCGGGTCCTGCTATAACGTGCTTATCAGAAGAATCCAGCGTTGCTACTGCAACGATTAAACCGTCCTGCCCAAGATGCTTTCTGTCTTTAAGTACAATACTTCCAACATCTCCTACACCTATACCATCAACTAACACTAATTCTACAGGTACCTGTCCGGCTTTTTTCATGAAGTCCCTATTTATCTCAACTATATCTCCAGTATCGCCAACATAAACCTCATTTTCGCTTTTTCCCATACTTATTGCAAGACTAGCGTGCTTTTCAAGGTGTCTTCTTTCGCCATGTACGGGGATAAAATACTTAGGCTTGGTTCAGCCTTGTATTATTTTTAATTCCTCTTGGCATGCATGACCAGAAACGTGAATCTCATACATAGATTCGTATATAACCTCGCACCCCAGCTTCATTAATTCATTTACTACTGTGCCAACCATTTTTTCATTACCCGGGATAGGATTCGCCGATATAATTATAAAATCCTCCGGCCCTACCTCTACTTTCTTATGCTCGGAAAATGCCATTCTATAAAGAGCAGACATAGGTTCGCCCTGGCTACCAGTTGTAACTAGCACAACCTGTTCATTCGGATACTTTCCAAGTAAATCAATATCTATTATAACCTCATCTGGTGCCTCAAGATAATTAAGCTGCTTTGCTATCGTAACATAATTTATCATACTACGCCCAGAAAAAGCTACTTTTCTTCCGTATTTTATAGCACAATTTATTATTTGCTGTATTCTACCAACATTTGATGCAAATGTTGCGATTATTATTCTTTTTTTGTCTGCCTTTTGGAATAAATGTTCAAATGATTCATTTATCTTCTTTTCTGTCATTGTATAGCCGCTTCTATCTGCGTTAGTAGAATCTGCTAACAATGCCAAAACTCCTTTTTTACCTAGTTCTGAAAATCTAGCTAAATCTATCATTTCGCCACGCGAAGGCGTACAATCTATTTTAAAATCTCCAGTATGCACAACAGTTCCAGCAGGTGAATTTATCGCAACTGCTACGGCATCTGGTATAGAGTGGTTAACATGTATAAATTCTACTTTCATACATCCCAAACTTATAGTTTGACCTGCACGAACTTCGTTTAATTTAGTGCCCCCGAGAAGCCTATGCTCTTTAAGCTTACTGCTTATAAGACCAATAGTTAAAGCTGTTCCGTAAATTGGAACATTTATCTTTCTCAAAAGATAAGGAATTGAACCTATATGGTCTTCGTGTCCGTGCGTTATAACTAACCCACGTATTTTTTCTTTGTTAGCCTCTAAATAAGAAAAATCAGGTATAACTAAATCTACTCCCAACATCTCTCCGTCAGGAAATGCCATACCGCAATCTAATATTATTATATCGTCCCCACATTCAAAAGCAGTTATATTCTTCCCTATTTGATTTAATCCGCCTAAAAATACTATTTTCATTGATGGAACTGGTTTTAATTCTTTAGGTTTTCTATATGAATTTGTTCTTTTCGTTTGAGTCTTAACCGATTTATTATTTCCATTAATTCTAACGTTTTTTGACTGTATAGAATCTACATTTTGATTATTATTAAAATTATTCTTTCTATAACGTGAATAATTCGGCTTTTTCAATTGATTATTTACGTTTTTATCGTTAGTTAAAATTTTCTGATCATTTGATGAAGGAACTTGCATATCTCCTTTACTTGAATCTATTTGATTATTTATATTACTTTCCACCTATTTACCTCCAATAAAATATTAATTTAAATCACTAAATTATTTTAAAAACTTCCGAATTTTTTATAAATCTTTAAACACAAAACCGTACCATCAATTACCTTTAATATTACTACCTTAAAGTATCATTGTCAAGAAAATTAGATATTATTAATTATTTGCCATATTTACCTAAAAGATGTATAATTCATATTATTTAAATATCGCCTTGGAGGTTATATAATTTGAAATACGTTGAAATATTTACAGATGGTGCTTGTCAAGGGAACCCAGGTCCCGGAGGATGGGGGGCTATTTTAAGATATAATAACAATGAAAAAGAAATCTCAGGCTATGAACCTGAGACTACTAATAATCGTATGGAATTAACTGCTGTAATAAAGGCATTAAGCTTGCTTAAAGAACCTTGTAATGTAAATCTTTACACTGATTCTCAATATGTTTGTAATGCTATAAATAAAGGATGGGCAAAAAAGTGGCGTCAAAATAATTGGATGAGAAGTAAAAACGAGCCTGCTTTAAACAAAGAACTTTGGGATAAGCTTTTAAATCTTTTAGATAATCACAGCGTAACTTTTAATTGGGTTAGAGGCCACGCCGGACATCCTGAAAACGAAAGATGCGATAAATTAGCTGTAAATGCTATAAACAATAAAAAGTAAAATTACTTTCCAATCTTTATTTCGCCAGATATTATTTTCTTAGCAAGTTCTTCGGCTTTTTTTTCATCACAGTATTTATCTATCGAATCTTTATATGCTTTTAATTGGTGCGATTCGTCATTAACAAATTGTTTGCCTTCATCCTTTTGTAATAAAATTTCTGCACACTTAAAATAAGTCGCGTACGCTTTGGCACAGCACTCTATTTTAGTATTGTAGATATTCATACAACAAAAACCTAACCAAACAATCTCCTCACGCACTTTAATTTTACCATTTTCTTTATCATTCGAGTCTTTCAGCAAATCATCCATATCAAAATCGTTAGCTATGATGCGCTTAACTATCTTACTTTCCAGGCTTGCCAATATGCCCGTCTTAAAGGTTTCCAGATTGCCCTTGCCCTCTTCATCTAAACCATCATTCATGTAATCTACTAATCGTTCTATTCCTTTTTTGGTTATAATTTTATCTGGTTGTTTAGAATCCAAAAAATTTTTCGCAGAAATAAACCCACCGTACGTATTAGATGTTTCATCCACTCTATAAAAATCTTCCATTGATTTTACAATCTTAGCCATTTTGTCTTTAAATTTATTCCGTATATTTTGTAATTTATTCATCATATCTTCAGTATACTTTTTCTTCTCTGGAGATCTGTCTCTATTTGTATTACAATAGTCTTTCATTATTGAAATCATGCTATCGACATTATCCGTCACGGAATTCTTTTTCTTATTAAGGGCTTCATACATTTTGTCATAACTTTTCCCCGCAAAAATACCTGTTTTAGCTTTGCCAAGTTTATTATTTTTTGTCATACCTTCCAACCAAGGTAACAATAACTCCTTCATAGCTCCCCAAGTTACACAATTTTGCAATGAATTTAAATTTGAATTCTCGCCGTTTTTTTCTTGCGCCCATTCACTAAAATTTTTTTCTCCCATAAATCATCTCTCCTTTTAATCTTTTATATTTATATTTTATATCAAAAAAAGAAAAAAGTCAAGAATATTTATATAATTTTAGCAAAAAAACAAATAAAAAAACCAAAAACCTTTTTATTAAGATTTTTGATTCCTTTTGTGATTAAATGTCGGCACCATATCATATAAAATCTTCTCTATCTCTGCAGCGTTGTTAGATTCGCATGCTGCCTTTAATGCTTTTAGCCCAGAATTAAAATTTTCTTTATCGATATTTATAGGATTACCTATATAAATTTTTTCACTCTTAGTTTTCTTTATTCCTTCTTCGTCAAGTAAAAGCTCTTCGTAAAGTTTTTCCCCTGGGCGAAGACCTGTATACTCTATCATTATATCTTTATTCGGTATAAATCCTGATAATCTTATAAGATTTTCCGCCAATTCTTTTATTTTAACCGGTTGACCCATATCTAAAACAAATATTTCTCCGCCCTTCGCTATACCTCCTGCCGTAAGGACTAATGACACCGCTTCTGGAATCGTCATAAAATAACGTATTATTTCTGGGTGAGTTACCGTAACCGGTCCTCTATGCTTAATTTGCTCCTTAAATAACGGTATTACCGAACCATTTGAGCCCAATACATTTCCAAATCTTACTGCAACAAATTCTGTTTTACTTTCTTTACTCATTTGTTGTATTATCATTTCACATACACGTTTCGTAGCTCCCATGATATTCGTAGGATTTACTGCTTTATCCGTAGATATTTGTACAAATCTTTTCACGTTATATTTATCAGAAAGCCTTACTACATTAAGAGTACCAAACACATTATTTTTTACAGCTTCCTCTGGGTTTGTTTCCATTAACGGCACATGTTTATGAGCGGCTGCATGAAATACTACGTCTATACTTTTTTCTTTAAATATTTTTTCCATCTTATCTTTATCACGTATAGATGCAATTTCAACCTCAAAATTAAGCTTGTCCCCATATTTCATAATAAGTTCTTGCTGTATCTCATAAGCATTATTTTCGTATATATCTAAAATTATAAGGTTTTTAGGCTCTAGAGTTGCTATTTGTCTGCAAAGTTCAGAACCAATGGAGCCTCCACCACCTGTAACTAATATATTTTGTCCTTTTATATAAGAACCATATTGATTTTTATCGAAAATTATCGGTTCTCTACCCAATAAATCCTCTACTTCAACTCTTCTTATCTTAGAAGTGATTGGTACGCTCGCCGTTACAGCCTCGTATATATTAGGTATTATTCTAACTTCCAAATTAGTATTCGCACATACGTCCAATATCCTTTTTCTTTCCTCTGGAGATATGGTTATAATCGAAAACAGTATTTGATCAATATTCATTCTTTTACATATTTCTGGTATTTCATAAGTAGAACCTTCTACTTTTATTCCAAGTATTTTCCTACCTATCTTAGCTCTGTCATCGTCAACTATACATACAGGTAAATACTCATTTGCTGAATATTTTGTAATTTCTCTCAACACAGATGCCGTAGCCTCTCCTGCTCCAACAAGAAGTAACCTCTTTTTATTATATCCGTTATCTATATCCTTAACATCCAACATTTTATTTAATCTATATACTAATCTACACATAAAATTTAGGAACGTAGATATAAGCATCATAAGAACATACATTCTTATTCCCATATTCATACCTAGCAAAACCGTAACTATAAAAAATACAAAATTCGCACAAAATGTTGTTATCGCTGCATAGAAGAAATCCTCTATATCTGCATATCGCCATATCTTATCGTAAAGCTTAAATGCCAAGAAAACCGCTCCAAAGCATATATTTACAATAAATAGATAATCCGTAAATTTTCCTTCTATATCCACAAGAAAAAAGCTGTTTTTATTTATTGCAAATGATAGATATAAAGATATATTCCATATTATAAAATCACATAAAAACAATGTATATCTTCTATAATTTTTAAAAATCTCACGTAATTTGTTCATAATTTTTACTCCCATTAAAACAAGTTCATACTGCATATAATTTTAAATATGCAGTATGTAACCAAATTAAGTTTATATCCCTTACGTAAGATGCATTTTATTTTGTACCAAAAATTCTATCTCCTGCATCTCCTAGTCCAGGTACTATGTATCCATGTTTATTCAGCTTTTGGTCCTTTGCGGCACAATATATTTTTACATCAGGATGTGCTTCGCTAAGTGCTTTTATCCCCTCTGGACAGGATACAATACACATAAACTTTATGCTCTTTGGATTCTTCTTTTTTACTATTGATATTGCATCAATTGCCGTACCACCAGTAGCTAACATCGGGTCTAAGACTATTACTTCTCTTTCATCTATGTCACAAGGTAATTTACTATAATATTCAACAGGTTCTAAAGTATTTGGATCTCTATAAAGTCCAATATGTCCTACCTTTGCTGCAGGTACCATACTTAAAACTCCATCAACCATACCTATTCCTGCTCTTAGTATTGGTATAAATGCTAATTTTCTACCATAAAGAACTTTCGTTCTTGCAACGGCTACTGGTGTTTCTACCTCAACCTCTTTTAACGGTAAATCCCTTGTAGCTTCATAACACATAAGCATTGCTATTTCGCTTATTAACTCTCTGAATTCCTTTGAACCTGTATTTTTATTCCTTAAAAGAGTTAACTTGTGCTGTATAAGAGGGTGATCCATTATAAATACTTGATTTTCTTCCATTATATTTTTGCCTCCAAATTAATATTTTATTTATTTTCTAAATTCATAATTTGCTCTACTCTTTTTTGGTGTCTACCTCCTTCGAAATCCGTATTTATAAACTTTTCAAATATAACTACGGCTTCTTCTGGACTTACAATACGGCCACCTATGCACATAATATTGGCGTTATTGTGCTTTCTGGACATCTCGGCACAAAACTCATCATTGCAAAGCGCAGCTCTTATTCCATCAACTTTATTAGCAGCTATACTCATTCCTATGCCCGTACCGCAGCAAAGGACTCCTAACTCATATTCGCCCAAAGCAACAGAATTTGCAACGTTTTTTGCAAACATAGGATAGTCTACTGATTCTTCCGTATCGGTACCAAAATCCTTATAATCAATATTATGCTTTTTTAAATAATTCACTATAGATTTTTTTATATTCAATCCTCCATGGTCAGAACCTATTGCTATCATACTAACACCACACTCTTTCATAATGTTTCCATTAAGCTAAAAAAATTGAATTTACAAAAATAAACATTAGAAATATATATTTCCCAAGCATAAAACAATTAAACAAATAAATTATATGCTATTTTTGTAATATTGTAAATACAAAAATAGCATTTAAAAATTATAAAATATTTTATTTTAAAACT
>CADBQS010000038.1 GCA_902796915.1 uncultured Ruminococcus sp. | reverse complement strand
TAAAAAGAGCCACTTGTGGCTTGCCAGTACTATTAGGGCTTTGCCCGAAAATGAAATACCACCCGTTTTACGGGTGGATATTTATTGTATTTAAGATAATCTATTTGCAAACCACCTGGACTCTTATGAATAAAGAGGTCTGATAGTTTGCTATCATTTTGCTATCAAATTGCCTTTTGAAGCCTTTGAAATCCGCATAAATACTGGGCTTTAATGACCTCAAAATTATTCCCACTCTATTGTCGCAGGAGGTTTAGATGTAATATCATAAACAACTCTATTGATATTTTTTACTTCATTTATTATTCTTATTGATACTTTTTCAAGTAAATCATATGGAATTCTAGCCCAATCAGCAGTCATGAAATCTGATGTGTTTACAGCTCTCAACGCAACGGTATAATCATAAGTGCGTCCGTCGCCCATTACGCCAACACTTTTTATATTTGTAAGAACAGCAAAAAATTGGTTAGGCTCTTTTTCAAAATTCCAATTTTGAATTTCTTCTCTAAATATATAATCTGCTTCTCTCAACATATCTAATTTTTGAGGAGTGATATCTCCAATTATTCTTATAGCTAATCCAGGGCCGGGGAATGGTTGCCTATAAACTAAATCTTTTGGAATTCCTAAATCTAAACCGACTTTTCTTACTTCATCTTTAAATAAATTTCTAAGAGGCTCTATTATGTCACAAAATGCCATATTTTTAGGTAATCCTCCAACGTTGTGATGGCTTTTTATAACATCAGCTTCTTCTGTACCACTTTCCACGACGTCAGGATATATTGTACCTTGACATAGTATATCTACATTATCCAGTTTTTTAGCTTCTTCTTCAAAAACTCTTATAAATTCTTCACCTATAATTTTACGTTTTGCTTCGGGCTCAGATATTCCGGCTAACTTATTTAAAAATCTTTCTTGTGCGTTTACTCTTATTAAATTTATATCAAATTGATTCCTGAATATTTTTTCTACGGAATCCCCTTCATCTTTTCTAAGTAATCCATGGTCTACAAATATACATGTAAGCTGTTTACCTATGGCTTTATGTACCAAAACAGCAGCAACAGAGGAATCTACGCCACCAGACAAAGCACATAATACTTTTTTATTGCCAACTTGCTTTTTGATATTCTCTATGGCATCTAGTATAAATGAATCTGTTTTCCAATCTCCACGGCAACCGCAAATATTATATAAAAAATTAGAAATTATTTTATTTCCATCTTTGGTATGTTCTACTTCAGGATGAAATTGTACAGCATAAAGTTTTCTTTTACTATCCTGCATGTATGCCACAGGACAATTCTCAGTCCGACCGATAATATTAAATCCTTCAGGAACACTAGATATATAATCAGTATGACTCATCCAACATACGCTTTTTTTATTAACGTTTTCTAATAAGGATAGATTTTCATTAAATTCAACAGTAGTATTTCCATATTCTTTTATATTTGAACTATCAACTTTTCCTCCTAGTAAATGTGCCATTAATTGAGCACCATAGCATATTCCTAATATGGGAATACCTAAATCAAATATTTTACTATTACATTTAGGTGCATTTTCGGCATAAACACTATTAGGTCCGCCGGAGAAAATTATTCCTTTATAACCATTAGAGATGATTTTCTCTGGATTTATTTTATATGACTTAATTTCACAATAAACATTTAAGTCACGTACTCTGCGTGCAATAAGTTGACTATATTGTCCACCAAAATCTAAAATTAATACTTTTTCGTTTTTAACTTCCACTAAAATAACACATCCTATTCAACTGTAACAGATTTAGCTAAATTTCTTGGTTTATCTATATCGCACTCTCTTAATAATGCAATATAATATGAGAGTAATTGCAATGGTATAACGGATAGGGAAGGGGTCATGATATCACAAGTCTTAGGCAAATATATTGGCAAATCTGAAATTTGAGAAATTTTATCTTTTTTATTATCTGCTGTTATAGAAATTATCGACGCTCCCCTTGATTTTACTTCTCTTATATTGCTTACGGTTTTATCGAATAAATTATCTTGAGTAGCAATAGAAACAACAAGAGTTCCGTCTTCGATTAAAGATATAGTACCATGCTTGAGCTCACCCGCGGCATAAGCCTCAGAATGTATATAAGAAATTTCCTTTAGTTTTAATGAACCTTCCATACATACGGCATAATCTACATTTCTACCTATAAAAAATACATTTTGAGAATTATAATACTTTTTAGCAATTTCGTATATATCATCCTTAGATTTGAGTATTTCTTCAACTTGCTGCGGTATTTGTGATAAGCTATCAATATAATTTTTTACGTCCTCTTGAGATATAGTTCCTAATTTTTCACCCATATATATACCTAAAATATACATGAGGGAAAGTTGTGTACTATATGCTTTAGTAGTAGCAACAGCGACTTCTGGGCCTGCCCATGTATAAAGTACGTAATCGGATTCATTCGCAATAGAACTTCCAACAACATTAACTATTGATAAAACTTTTGCTCCCATCTTTTTAGCTTCTTTTAAAGCGGCAAAAGTATCAGCAGTTTCGCCTGATTGGCTTACGACTATAACTAACGTATTTTTATCTATAATTGGATTTCTATATCTAAATTCTGAGGCTATATCTACTTCAACAGGTTTTCTTGTAAGCTTTTCAATCACATATTTTGCAACACAACCAACATGATAAGCTGAGCCGCAGGCTACGATACAAATTTTATTTAGATTTTGTAAATATTCTTTAGAAAATTCTATATCGTCTAATCTAATTTTATCCTCTGCAATCCTTGAAGCAATAGTTGCCTTAATAGCTTTAGGTTGCTCCATTATTTCTTTAAGCATAAAATGCTCGTATCCGCCTTTTTCAGCAGAATCTACATCCCAATCCACATGAGTAACATTGCGATTTTGTTCTTCACCATTATTATTATAAATTTTTACATCATTTACAGTTATTAGAGCAACCTCATTATCATTTAATCTAAAAATATTTCTCGTTCTAGATAAAATTGCAGGTACATCAGATGCAATATAATTTTCATTATCGCCTAATCCAATAATTAAAGGATTGTCTTTTTTTACTGCGATTAATTTATCTGGTTCATCGCCACATAAAACAGCTAGGGCATAAGAACCCTCTAATTTTTTTATAGCTTCATTTACGGCATCAAAAATATTTCCATTATATAAATAATCAATAAGTTGAGCTACTACTTCCGTATCTGTATCAGATAAAAAATTATACCCTTTATCTATTAAAAAGTTTTTTAGCGTAATGTAATTTTCTATTATACCATTATGAACAATAGCAATTTTACCAGATTGACTTAAATGAGGGTGAGCATTTACATCGGAAGGTTTACCGTGCGTGGCCCAACGAGTATGACCAATTCCTATTGTACCAGATACGTTAATATCCTTAATTTTATCACAAAGAATTTGTAATCTACCTTTTTTCTTTTCTAATTTTATCTTATTATCTGAACATATTGCTATTCCTGAAGAATCATATCCTCTATATTCCAATTTTTCGAGGCCATGGAGCAAAAACGGCGCTGCCTGATTTTTACCTATATAACCAACTATTCCACACATAAATAATTACACCTCTTATATAAACATTTTATAATTTTATTATTAAATTTCCTATCTATATATAACATCATCTCTTGAAGGACCATTTGATATTATATTTATTGGTATGCCTATTTTACTTTCGGTAAACTCAATATACTTACGACAATTTTCGGGGAGTTCATCGTATTTTTTTATTCCTCTAATATCACATTTCCATCCGGGAAGAGTCTGATATACCGGCTTAGCTTTTTTTAGTAACGAAGTAGGGGGGAAGTCCTCTGTGATTTTTCCGTTTATATCATATCCAATGCAGACTTTTATTTCATCTAGGTATCCTAATACGTCAAGGACTGTGAATGCAATTGATGTTGCTCCTTGTACTCTACAGCCATATCGCGTAGCAACTAAGTCAAGCCAACCCATTCTCCTTGGACGTCCAGTAGTAGCACCAAATTCACCAGAATCTCCGCCTCTTTTTCTTAATTCATCGGCCTCTTTGCCGAATATTTCGCTTACAAATTCGCCAGCCCCAACAGCACTTGAATAAGCTTTTACAACGCAAATAATTTCTTTTATTTCATAAGGGGAAATTCCAGCTCCAATGCATCCATATCCAGCTATTGTATTAGACGATGTTACCATTGGATAAATACCGAAATCCGTATCTTTAAGAGCTCCGAGCTGTCCTTCAAGCAATACATTTTTGCCAGCTTTAATAGCATTATACATATAAGTAAACGTATCTGCAACAAATGGACGTAATATATCTTTATATTCCATAAGCTTATTAAACATTTCATCTGGATTTATACGTTTTTTATGATATAGATTTTCTAATATTATATTTTTAACTTCTAATACTGAATTTATATGCTCTTTTAATTCGTTTTCATCTCCAAAAAGCTCTTGAACTTGAAATCCGATTTTTGAGAACTTATCCGAATAAAATGGGGCAATACCTGATTTTGTAGAACCGAATTTTTTTGAAAATAGACGTTCTTCTTCATACACATCAAACATTATATGATAAGGCATTACGATTTGTGCTCTATCTGATACTAGAAGATTAGGGCTAGGTACTCCTGATGATTTTAACATATCTAGTTCTTTTACAAGATTTTCTACACTTAATGCTACTCCATTACCAATTATATTTGTAACATTGCTGCAAAATACCCCAGAAGGTAATTGATGTAAAGCAAATTTACCATAATTATTTATTATCGTATGTCCCGCATTACTTCCACCTTGAAATCTTACAACTACATCGGATTCACTTGCAAAGCAATCTGTGATTTTACCTTTACCTTCATCTCCCCAGTTAGCTCCAACTATAGCTTTTACCAAATTTTATCACTCCATATTATATATTTACTTGATTATTTAACGATATTTTATCTTTATAAAATTCAAGCATAGGATTTACTGTGTTTAATATATATTCCTCTGTTTGTTCCGGTGCAAGACCAATATATTCATTTGGTGAAATTATGTTATTTATTTCATCAATAGACATGTTGAATATAGGGTCATAGGCTATACGGTTAAGTAAATCGTTTTCCTTACCATCTTGCTTTATTAATTTAGATGCTTCCATTGAATGAATACGTATATGTTCATGTAATTCCTGCCTATTACCACCTTTTTTTACGGCATTCATCATAATGTTTTCTGTGCACATAAACGGCATTTCTTCAATCAAATGTTTTTCTATAACTTTTGGATAAACGACTAACCCAGAAGCAACGTTTAAATATAAATTTAAAATAGCGTCAACAGCCAAAAATGCTTCAGATGTACTAATACGTTTATTGGCTGAATCGTCTAATGTACGTTCAAACCATTGTGTGGAAGCAGTAATAGATGGATTAATTGAATTTATTATAACGAATCTTGCAAGGGCGGCAATACGCTCACACTTCATTGGATTACGTTTATAAGCCATAGCAGAGGAACCAATTTGATTTTTGGCAAATGGTTCTTCTATTTCTTTTAAGTGTTGAAGCAAACGTATATCATTAGAAAATTTTGCACAGCTTTGAGCTATACCACTTAATATTGATAATATTTGACTATCAATTTTTCTTGAATAAGTCTGTCCTGAAACATCCACACAGCTTTTATATCCCATTTTAGAAGCAATTTTACTTTCAAGTAATTTAACTTTGTTTTTATCTCCTTCAAATAACTTCAAAAAGCTAGCTTGAGTTCCTGTTGTACCCTTACAACCTAACAATTTAATTTTTGAAATTCTATAACGTATATCTTCTAAATCCATCATTAAATCTTGAATCCACAATGTAGCACGTTTTCCGACAGTAGTAGGTTGAGCGGGCTGGAAGTGAGTAAAGGCAAGAGTAGGCATATCTTTATATTTCATTGCAAATTCTGATAAAGTTTTTATAATACTTGCAACTTTATTTTCAATTATTTTCAATGCACTATCCATTATTATTATTTCTGCATTATCGCCAACATAACATGATGTTGCTCCAAGATGTATTATTGGCATAGCAAGAGGGCATTGCTTACCATAAGCGTAAACATGAGCCATAACATCATGTTTTACTTCTTTTTCCTTGGCTTGTGCAACGTCATAATTTATATTATTAACATATTTTTTCATTTCGTTTACTTGTTCTTCTTTTATGTCAATACCTAATTCCATTTCAGATTCTGCTAAGGCAACCCATAACTTTCGCCAAGTTATAAATTTCATATCTTCAGAGAAAAGATATAACATCTCTTTGCTTGCATATCTTGAGGATAATGGAGAATTATAAGAATTTTTCAACTGTAAACCTCCTATATAAAGTTATCTATCTGTATTTACAAAATAATATTATACACTTTGAAATATTATTTTACAATATTTTCAGGTCATTTACGAAGTAAAGATATAAAAACATTTATTTTTATGAGATGTTTAAATGTTTAAAATATCATTAAAAAACTATATTTATGAAAGAAGGTTTTATCCTATTTTTTATGAATATAGTTTTTTTATATTTTGAAGTTTACTTACTGAAATTAAGATAGTATAATGTTCAAAGAAAGAAGGGGGAATATTTTTGTTTGATAGACTTGAAGCAACTGAAAAAAGGTTTGAAGATATTAATATTAGTCTCTGTGATGCTAATATAATATCTGACCAGGAAACATATAAAAAACTTATGAAAGAACTTAAAAATTTAACTCCAATTGTGGAGAAGTACAGGAAATACAAAAAAGCGAAACAAAGCTTATCTGAAGCAAAGGATATATTATCTGAAAGTGGAGTAGATAGAGAATTAAAAGAAATGGCTGAGGCTGAAGCTGAAGCAGCTAAAGAGGATATAGAGAAAATATCTGAAGAGTTAAAAATACTTTTATTACCTCAAGACCCCAATGATGAAAGAAATGTAATTGTGGAAATAAGAGGCGGTGCCGGTGGAGATGAAGCGGCTTTATTCTCTGGAGTTTTATTCAGAATGTATACAATGTACGCAGAAGCAAAACGTTGGAAAGTAGAAATTTTAAACAGTAATGAAACTCAACTTGGTGGTTTTAAAGAGATAAGCTTTATGATATCTGGAGAAGGAGCCTACTCTAGGCTTAAATATGAAAGTGGAGTTCATAGAGTGCAAAGAGTGCCGGAAACAGAAGCTCAAGGCAGAGTTCATACGTCTACAGTAACTGTTGCGGTTTTACCTGAAGCTGAAGACGTTGAGATAGATATAAATCCTGCAGATTTACAAATAGATACCTATCGTTCAGGTGGTGCTGGTGGACAACACGTAAATAAAACAGAATCGGCTATAAGAATAACTCATATACCTACTGGAGTAGTTGTAGAGTGCCAAGATGAAAGAAGCCAATATAAAAATAAAGATAAGGCAATGAAAGTATTGAAATCAAGACTGTTAGAAGCCAAAAGAGAAGAACAGAATTCAGCCGTAGCCCAAGAACGCAAAATGCAAGTAGGTACTGGAGATAGGTCTGAAAGAATAAGAACTTATAATTATCCTCAAAGTAGAGTGACTGACCATAGAATCGGATTAACTCTTTATAGATTAACCGATATATTAAATGGTAATATAGATGAAGTAATAGATGCACTTGTAACGGCTGATAGGGCGGCAAAATTAGCAGGTAGTGAAGAATAGAAAGATGATATAATATGGAAACTAAAGTTTTAAACACACTTGAAATAAATAAAGCGGTAGATATATTAAAAAGTGGGGGGATTGTTGCAATTCCAACAGAAACAGTTTATGGACTGGCAGCAAATGCTTTAGATGGTAATGCTGTTTCAAAAATATTCAAGGCAAAGGGAAGACCTATGGATAATCCGTTAATTGTGCATATAGCAGATATGGGAGCTATAAATATATTGTGCTCAAATTTTCCTGATAAAGCCAGAAAATTAACTGAGAAATTTTGGCCTGGTCCCCTTACGATAATATTACCTAAATCCAATATTATACCAGATGAAGTAAGTGCTGGGTTGGATACTGTTGCAGTTAGATTTCCTTCTCATAAAATCACTCAAGATATTATAAAAGAATCAGGTTTGTTTTTAGCAGCTCCGTCGGCGAATAAGTCGGGTAGTCCTAGTCCTACATCTGCATTACATGTATTTAAGGATTTAAATGGAAAAATTGATGCAATAGTTGATGGCGGAGAATGTGAGGTTGGATTAGAATCTACTGTGATTACTTTTGCAAACGATAAACCAAAATTATTGCGTCCTGGTAAAGTGACTATAAATGAGATTGAAAATGTTATAGGTAAAATAGATATTGATGACTCTGTATATAATAAGTTAAAGGAAAATGTGATTCCAAGTTCTCCGGGAATGAAGTATAAACATTATGCACCAAGTGCAAAAATTATATTAATTAATTCAGATAGTGAGAAATATATTGATTATGTAAATAATCATAAAGATAGTGGAGTTGTAGCTTTGTGCTATGATGAGGATATCGATAATCTTAATGTACCTTGCATATCTTATGGAAAATTGGATGATTCAAAAGAGCAGGCGAGTAAAATTTTTTCTTGTTTAAGAAAAATTGACGATTTAAATGCAAAAGTAGCTTATGCTAGATGTCCTAAAAAAGACGGTGTAGGCTTAGCTGTATATAATAGGTTGATAAGGGCTGCGGGATTTGAAGTGATAAATATTGAATAATTGTGTTAATATAGGCATAACGGGGCCGAGCGGAGCGGGTAAAAGTACAATTTGTGATATTATAAGTAAATATGGATATAAAATTCTTGATGCAGATGAAATTGCCAAAGATACAATTAATTCAAATCAAGAATGCTTAGATAAATTATCAAAGCAATTTGGCAATAATACAATATTAGACGGAAAATTAAATAGAAAATATTTAGCAGATTGTGCATTTAAATCCAAAGAAGCTTTAAAGGCTCTTAGCGATATTACTCATCCTTATATATTTGAAAGAATTAAAAATGAGGTATTAATAATAAATGGTGAGGGCAACAATACGGTAGTAGATGCCGCAGCTTTATTAGAAAGCCGATTGAATTGCTTATGTGATTACGTAATAGCAGTTATTGCTCCAAAGGATATTAGAGTAAAAAGAATTATGAAAAGAGATAATTTAACTTATATTCAAGCTCTAAATAGAATTAATGCACAAAATGATGATGATTTTTATATATCAAAGTCTAGATATGTTTTAAATGGCAGTAAGAGCATAATATTATTGCAAGAGGAAATAAAAGAAATCATTTTAAGGGGTTTAAATAATAAAAATGCCGCAACGGATTAAATATATGAAAGCGTACTTGTCTTGCTTTTTGCTATTACTATTTTTAATTATTTTTTCAGTTTGGGGATATAATAAATTTTTTAAGCTTATATATCCGATAAAGTACGAATTAATAGTTAATAATGCAGCTACTAAATATTCTGTGGAGCCGGAGTTAATTTATGCAATAATACGTAGTGAAAGCGGATTTTGTAATAACGCAGTGTCGAGAGCAGGAGCAAGAGGACTTATGCAAATTACAGGAGATACTTTTCAGTGGTTGCAAATGTATACGCATGACGAAAAGATGGATAATAATTATTTAGATAATCCGGAAATAAATATACTTTATGGTACGCTTTTTATATCTATGCTTAAAAGTAAATATTTTTCTGAAGAGATAGCACTTTGTGCGTATAACGCGGGTATGAATACGGCAGAAAAATGGCTGCGAGATGAGAATTTTACTTCTAACGGAGAAGAACTTAGTTTTATACCTTATAAAGAAACCAGAGATTATGTAAAGAGAGTAAAAGATGGAAAACGAATATATAAGAATTTATATTTTAAAAAGTAAATTTTGGAGGATGATTTTATGGCAGGCAATGTTAAAGAATTAAAGGAAAAGCTTTTATTGAAAAAAAATCATGGTGGACTGGTACTTTCTGAAGATGATTTGTCAAAGGTAGAGAAATTTAGCGTTGGATATAAAGAATTTCTCAACAAATCTAAAACAGAAAGAGAAGCTGTAAATTATGTGTTAAAAATTGTAAAAGAAAAAGGTTTCACTGAATTTGACAAAAGTAAAAAATATAAACCTGGTGATAAAGTATATTACGTAAATAGAAATCGAGCCATTGCTCTTGCTGTGATAGGAGAAGATGGAACTAAAAACGGAGTGAAAATGGCAATTGCACATATAGATTCTCCTAGATTGGATTTAAAACCTAATCCGCTTTATGAAAATAATGATATAGCTTTATTTAAAACTCATTATTATGGAGGGATAAAGAAATATCAATGGACAGCAATACCTCTTTCCTTGCATGGAAGAGTAGTAAAAAGCGACGGAAGTTATGTTGATATAAATCTTGGTGAAGATAAGGATGAACCTTGCTTCTGTGTTACGGATTTACTGCCTCATTTAGCTAAAGAACAAATGAATAAAACTATGCTAAAGGGTATAGATGGGGAAAATTTAAATGTATTGGTAGGAAGCCTGCCATTTAAAAGTGATAAAGAATCAGAATTAGTAAAGCTTAATATAATGAAGCTTATAAATGAAAAGTATGATATAGTTGAATCGGATTTTGTATCTGCAGAACTAGAATTAGTTCCAACATTTAAGGCACAGGACGTAGGATTTGACAGAAGTTTAATAGGCGGTTATGGACACGATGACAGGGTATGTGCATATCCTATTGTAGAGGCAATTATTAATTCTGAAAAACCTAAAGAAACTATAATAACTGTATTAGCAGACAAAGAAGAAATAGGCAGCGATGGTAATACGGGTATGAAATCAAAATTTATAAAATACTTTATATCAGATTTAGCGATGCAAGATGGCATGAAATGCAGAGATGTATTACGTAAATCTAAGTGTATATCAACAGACGTTAATGCCGCATTTGATCCAACATATTCAAGTCAATATGATGCTTCTAATAGCTGCTATATAAATAGAGGAGTAGTTGTAACTAAGTATACAGGGAGCGGAGGAAAAAGCGGTACTTCTGACGCATCTGCTGAGTATATGGGAGAGATAAGACAAATTTTAGATAAGGCAGATATTCTATGGCAAACAGGGGAACTTGGCAAAGTTGATGCAGGCGGTGGTGGCACAATAGCAAAGTTCGTTGCAAATCTAGATGTGGATGTTGTCGACATGGGAGTACCGGTTTTATCAATGCATGCACCGTTTGAGGTTATATCAAAAATAGATTTATATATGTTATATAAGGCGACGGTAGCATTTTTTGATTAATAAATATGGGAATCGAGTCAAGATTCCCATTTATAATGTTAAATCTTAATTTTATGAGTTGTTTGTTTTTTATAAAAAATGAATTAAATGTATTGACTTATTAGTCCAAAAAAGTTATAATAATGTTCCAGAAAAATTTCATATACAATGTAAAAATTGATATATATTTATGATTTTTATAATTTAGAAAGATTATTTGTTTTATGTTATGGGGAGGTAATCCTGTTGCGAGATATGATAGAAAAAATTGTAAGTACAGATAAAAAATCAAGAGAAGCATTGGAAAAGGCTAAACAATTAAAAATGGAATCATTACAAAAAATAAGTAGTATAAGAGAGCAAAAGCGTAATGATTATTTAGAAAAAGCACGTGAAAATATAAAAATAAGTGAGAAAGAAGAACGGCAAAATGCTGAAAAAAAGATGAAAGAGATAGAAAAGGAATACGAATCAGCTTCAACTAGAATTGATAGGCTATTAAGAGATAAACGCGATGAATGGGTAGATGCAATTGTTAAAAGAGTAGTTGAGGGGTGATTATATGCTTTCGTTATATTCTGCTAATGCGGTGTTGTCTAAAGCCAGAGCAATGTACGGAAAGAAAATCACTGAAAAAAATTATAATGAATTACTGTCATGCCGTAGTGTAACTGAAATAGCTTCATATTTGAAGAATAGAACAACATATTCTGATGTACTGGAAAGTATAAATGAAAATGATGTTCACAGGGGACAACTAGAAATTTTTATTAAGCAAAAGCTTTTTTATGACTTTGCTTCACTGGGAAGATATGATTTATCGGTTGGGGAACATTTTTTTGAATATCTTATAGCTAGAGCACAAATACAGCAGATAATGCATAGTCTTATGCTATTGGTATCCAATAAACCTGGTGAGAATGTTTGTTCGCTACCAAAATTGTTTCTTCATTATACAAAAATAAACATCGATGCATTGGAAAATGTAAAGAACTATGATGATTTTTTAAATGTATTGAAAGGTTCTCATTACTATGATATATTATATAAGTTTAAAGAATCTGATAATAGAAAAATTAATCTTACGGCAATAGAAACAGCTCTTTATTCGTATTTGTATGGTATTTTATTTAATACAATAAATAAACATGTATCCGGTAAACCGGGACAAGAATTAAAAGATTTATTTAATTCGTATATAGACCTTAGCAATTTTGTGAGAATTATAAGAATGAAAAAATTTTATAATTTAGATAATGATTATATTATGTCATGCTTACTACCTTACGGTAATTTAAGTAATCAGACTTTATACAGTTTTTTGAATGCAAAAAATAATGAGAGATTATTAGAAGAAATGAAAAATACATCTATTGGTAGGAAGTGGATGTCAAAAAATATAGATAATGTTGATAAAATACCAAAATACATGAGGTTTAAGTGGTCTAAGCATAATATTAGATTTTCTATTTCTCCGCCTATAGTTTTACTCTCATATACATTTCTTAAAGAGATGGAAATTGCTAATGTTATAAATATAATAGAAGGAGTAAGATATAAATTATCAAGCGAAGAGATAAAGAAATTATTAATAATTTAGTATTCAAGTAAAGGGAGTGATGTAATTGGCTGTTTCGGAAATGAAATTTATTAGCATAATAGGAATGCTTGGTGAGCTTGACAACGTCGTTAATGTATGCGGCAAATCTGAAATATTTCAACCTGATGATGTGTTTTCATTTTATTCAAATACAGAAAATTTTGTACAAGTTCCTGAAGATAACTTTTATTCTATTCCTTTAAAGAAATTAAAGGATACAATAAATTTATGTGGTGTGCAGACTAAAAAAGTTGATATAAAAAACTTTGAAGTAAGCAGAGAACAGATTAATGAGTATATAGATTATATTTCTGAAAAATTAGGTAAAATAGTGTTAGAAAAAAAAGAGCTTAACTTAAAATTAGAATCATATAGTAATGAAATAAAAACAATAAGCCATTTTACGGGTATGAATGTTAATTTAGATGACTTATTATCATGTGAGTTTGTTAAAGTAAGATTTGGAAAGTTACCTAAAGAAAGTTACGATAAGCTGTCAAATTATGATGAGGATTCTCACATTGTGTTTTTTCCATGTACGGAAGATGAAGCCTTTTATTGGGGAATATATTTTGCTCCATTGGATGATTTTAAAGAAATAGATAGAATATTTTCAAGTTTATATTTTGAATCTTTGGATGTACCAAGTTTTAACGGTACAGCTGAAATGAGAATAGAAGAACTCAAAAAATTATCAGAAGAAGTAAAAAATGAAATAGGGATTTTAGATAATAAAATAAAATCGTTTTGGAATGTACAATATGAGCAGTGCATGAGATTTTACTCAAAGTTAGAAGAACTTAGCATATATGAAAGTATAAAAAGATATGTTGTAAAATATAATGATTGTTTTATATTAGTTGGATGGATTACAGCAGATGATGAACGTGAATTTTGTCGTAATTTAAGTAAAATAAACAGTATTGAATATTCAATGGAAACAGGAAAAAATGTTTTAAGCCATTCACCTCCAGTGAAGCTTAAAAACAAAAAACTATTTAAGCCATTTGAATTTTTTGTAGGAACTTATGGGCTTCCATCTTATAACGAAACTGACCCGACTGTATTTGTAGCAATTACATATACAATTTTGTTTGGAATAATGTTTGCGGATTTAGGACAAGGAATTTTAGTATCTGTAATTGGATATTTTATGTGGAAGCTTAAAAATATGAAACTGGGAAAAATAATGATTAGCTGTGGGATATCTTCAGCGATATTTGGAACATTTTTTGGTTCTGTGTTTGGCTTTGAGCATGCTTTAGATTCGATGTATAGTAAAGTTTTTGGCTTAAAAGAAAAACCGATAGAGGTTATGGAATCATCTTCAACTAATATGATAATTTATTCAGCTGTTGGAATAGGAATATGCCTTTTGATATTGGCGATGATTATTAATATATATTCATCTCTGAGAAGAAAGAACTATGAAAATGCTATATTTGGTTCTAATGGAGTGTGTGGATTAATATTTTATTTATCTGTTATATTTATGTTATTGGATTCCATGATGCTTCATACAGGAATAGTAAATATATTCTTTATTATAGTATTTTTGATATTACCTATAATACTTATATTTTTTAAAGAGATTCTTGGTAAATTGATAATGCGTTCCCCTAATTGGGTTCCGGAGAGCTGGGGAGATTATATATTACAAAACTTTTTTGAAATGTTTGAAGTAATATTAAGCTATTTAACAAATACTATGTCATTTTTGAGAGTAGGTGCATTCGTACTTGTACATGCAGGAATGATGATGGTTGTATTTACAATAGCTAATATGTGTGGCCCTGTAGGATATATTATTGCTGTAATTATTGGAAATATATTTGTTGCAGCTTTAGAAGCTTTACTTGCAGGAATACAAGTATTAAGATTAGAATTTTATGAATTGTTCAGTAGATTTTTTGAGGCACAGGGAAGACCATTTAATCCTGTGATAATAGAAAAACAATAATATTTATAATTTTTGGAGGTAATTTTATATGACAAATTTATATCTTTTTATTCCATTTATATTTATAATCGCTTCAACTTTTATTGCAATAAAGGCAGTAAAGAGGGGAATAAGTAAAAAACGTGCTGTTATTGCACAAATAGCGTCTGTAGCTTTTGCAATGGTATTATGTATTGCAACACCAATAGTTTCAAATGCAGCTAATGCTGCTAGCAGTAGTAGTTCAAGTAGTAGTGCATCATCTAGTGACAGCAGCGATGCAAAAGCATCTGCGTTTGGATGGGGCTTAATTGCGGCAGCAGTAGTTACAGGACTTTCGGGAATAGGTGGAGGTATAGCAGTTGCATCTGCAGCTCCGGCAGCTATCGCAGCAACATCTGAGGACCCTAAAGCATTTGGTAAGGCATTAATATTTGTAGTTTTAGGTGAAGGTATTGCAATATACGGATTACTTATATCAATAATGATATTTAATAAAATTGACCAATTGGGAGTGTAATGCTATGAAATTCCATCTGATTAGTGATAATATTGATACGATAGTAGGAATGAGATTAGCAGGAATTTCCGGAGTACTTGTACATGAAAAAGAAGAGGTGCAAACGGCTCTTTATGATGCTACAAAGATGGAAGATGTGGCAGTAATATTAATAACGGAAAAATTAGTTAGTTTATGTGAAGACTTAGTTTATGAATTAAAGCTTACAAATCATAAACCGCTTATTGTTGAAATTCCTGACAGACATAGTAGCGGTAGAACAAAGGATTCTATAACTAGGTACGTTAGGGATGCAATTGGATTGAAAATTTAGCACAAAATGATTTTTTGAAGGGAGGAATATTGTGTATAATAATGAGAAAACAAGTAGTTTTTTAAAGGCCATTGATAAATATGCGAAAGAACAACATTCAAGAATAATAAAAGAAGTACAGGAAATAGAAAAAAAAGAGCTTGAGAAAGCTGAAATAGAGATAATGGATGATGTTCGGAATATGGCTCAAAGAGAACATTTAAAAATGAAAAATAAGATAACTATTGAGATATCGCATAAAGAGCTTGAAGAGAGAAAAAAGTTAGCTAAAAAAAGGCAAAGAATCGTGAAGGAAATTTTTGATTTATGTAAAGAAAAGCTTATTGAATATTCTAAATCATCAAAGTATCCTGAATATCTTTGTAGATGTGCATATAAAATATCTTCGGTCTTAAAAGAAGATGATGTTATTTTGTATGTAAAAGAAGAAGATATAAAATATAGTGATTTAATAAAAAACAGTTTTATAGGAAATTGTAAGATAGAATGTACTAAAGATATAGAAATAGGTGGAATAAAGGGATTGGGCCGCAAGAGAAAGCTAATTGCAGATGAAACTCTTGATTCAAATCTTTTAGTACAGAAGGATTGGTTTGCGAGTGAGTATGGAATTATGCTTGTTTAGCTTAAAAATTTTTTACATGTGTTTAAAATTATACGAAAGGTGGGAAGCGAGCGTATAAACTGGCTTAAATTTAATTTTTATATTGAATTTGAAAGTCACACGCTTCTTTGATTATGAAAGAGGAAAACATTGTATATGGTATTAATGGCCCAGTAATTACAATTAAGAACACTAAGACTTTTTCTATGATGGAAATGGTTTATGTTGGAAAAGATAAACTTGTAGGGGAGGTTATAGGAATAAATGAAAAATTTACAACAATACAAGTTTACGAAGAAACTACTGGTCTTAAGCCAGGTGAGCAAGTCTTAGGTACAGGTACACCGATGAGTTTAGACTTAGGTCCTGGAATACTTAATAATATGTTTGATGGAATTGAGCGTCCCTTAAAGGCAATAGAAAAAAAATCTGGAGCATTTATAGAACGTGGATGTAGTGTTAGTTCATTAGATAAAGATAAACTGTGGGATGTAACTATAAACGTAAACGTTGGAGATTATTTAAATCCTGGTTTTATATATGCTACGTGTCCTGAAACGTCGGTTATTGTACATAAATGTATGGTACCTTTTGGGATTTCGGGAGAAGTAGTTAGTAAGATGGATAATGGGAATTATAAAGTAGATGATGTTATTGTTAGTATAAAGGATAAAAAAGGAAATTTACACAATTTAACTTTATTTCAGAAATGGCCAATAAAAACACCTAGACCAATAAAAAACAGACTCCCACTTAATATTCCTCTTATAACTGGACAAAGGATAATAGATACGCTTTTCCCAATAGCGAAAGGTGGGGCTGCAGCAATTCCAGGAGGATTTGGCACAGGAAAAACAATGACTCAACATCAACTTGCAAAATGGTGCGATGCAGATATAATAGTTTACGTTGGTTGTGGGGAACGTGGTAACGAAATGAGCCAAGTTCTTGGCGAGTTTTCTGAACTTATAGACCCTAAATCAGGTAAATCTATGACGGAACGAACTGTATTGATTGCAAATACGTCTAATATGCCTGTAGCAGCACGTGAAGCATCGATATATACGGGAATTACCATTGCTGAATATTATAGAGATATGGGATATCACGTTGCGATAATGGCGGATTCGACGTCAAGATGGGCCGAAGCTTTACGCGAAATTTCGGGGAGATTAGAAGAAATGCCAGCAGAGGAAGGATTTCCTGCATATTTACCTTCTCGTTTATCGGAATTTTATGAACGTGCAGGTAGAGTAGACACAATTAGCGGTAAAGAGGGTTCTGTTACAATTATTGGGGCTGTATCGCCGCAAGGTTCAGATTTTTCAGAACCTGTGACGCAGAATACAAAACGCTTTACAAGATGTTTTTGGGCCTTGGACAAAGCCTTAGCATATGCTAGGCATTATCCAGCTATTAATTGGACATCTAGTTATAGCGAATATTTTGTGGATTTAGATCCTTGGTATTATAAAAATTATGGTGAATCTTTTATAAAATATAGAAAAAAGATATCATCAATATTACACGAAGAAGAAAAGCTTATGGAGATAGTAAAGCTTATAGGAGCAGATGTTTTGCCGGATGACCAGAAATTAATAATCGAAACAGCAAGAGTAATAAGAGTGGGATTTTTACAGCAAAATGCGTTTCATAAAGACGATACATTCGTGCCACTTTCAAAACAAAAGAAGATGATGAAAGTAATATTATATCTTCACAAAAAAGTTAAACATTTAATAAAAGCATCTGTACCTATTTCTAGAGTAATTGAAATGGGATTATTTGAAAAACTTATAAAAATTAAATATGATGTTCCTAATGATAATATCGATATTTTAGATGAATATATTAATGATATTGATAGGTCTATAAATGATATATTAAAAAAATAAATTTAAGAAAGGAGTGTAAGTTGTGATATTAAACTATGTTGGAGCAGAAGAAATAAATGGCTCACTTCTTGTTTTGGATGATGTAGATAATGCATCATACGAAGAAATAGTAGAAATAAAAATGGATAATGGTAAATCAAGACAAGGGAGAATTGTTCAAATAGAAGGAAAAAGAGTAGTTATACAAGTATTTGAAGGAACACATTCTATGTCTTTGTCTAATACCAATACTGTACTTACAGGACATCCTATGGAGCTTTCTTTATCAGAAGAAATTTTAGGTAGAATTTTTAATGGAGCAGGAAACCCAATAGATAATCTTGGTAAAATTTTCCCCAAGAAAAAATTAAATATTAATGGTACGCCAATAAATCCAGTTTCTAGAGTTTATCCAAGAAATTATATTAATACGGGTATATCTACTATAGACACGCTTACTACTTTAATCCGTGGACAGAAATTACCTATATTTTCAGGTTCAGGAATGAAGCATAATGAGCTTGCTGTACAAATAGCACGTCAAGCTAAAATATTTGGGGCGGATGAAAATAATTTTGCTATAGTTTTTGCGGCGATGGGAGTTAAAAATGACGTTGCAAATTATTTTAAGACTAAGTTTGACGAATCAGGAGTTTTACAAAAAGTTGTAATGTTCCTTAATTTATCTAATGATCCGATTATTGAAAGAATATTAACTCCAAGATGTGCTTTAACTGCAGCAGAGTATTTGGCGTTTGAAAAGGATATGCATGTTCTTGTTATAATGACGGATATGACTTCATACGCAGAAGCACTAAGAGAATTTAGTTCTTCAAAAGGTGAAATACCAGGTAGAAAAGGATATCCGGGTTATCTTTATTCTGATTTAGCTTCTCTTTATGAAAGGGCAGGTATGATAAAAGGTAAAAGTGGTTCTGTTACTCAAATACCGATACTTACAATGCCTAATGATGATATAACTCACCCTGTACCCGATTTAACAGGGTATATTACAGAGGGGCAAGTAGTTTTGGACAGATCACTTGAAAAGACGGGATACTACCCTCCGATATCTGTATTACCATCTTTGTCAAGATTAATGAAAGATGGAATAGGTAAGGGATATACTAGAGAGGACCATTCTCCTTTGGCAAATCAATTATTTGCATCTTATGCTAAGGTTATGGATGCAAGAGCTTTGGCGTCTGTAATAGGAGAGGAAGATTTATCTGATATTGATAAGCAATATATAAGCTTTGGTAAAATGTTTGAGAAGAAATTTGTTAATCAGGGATTTAATGAGGACAGAAGTATAAATGAGAGTCTGGATTTAGGTTGGGAACTTTTATCGTTACTTCCAAGACAAGAATTAGACAGAGTAGATGATGCGTTACTAGATTTACATTATATTAAAGATAAGGATTCTTTATTTAAGAGCAGTAAAGTAGATTTATTAGAATCAAATGATGAAAATGATGATAGCGACGATATTAAAGATGAAGAATAAAAAAGCTTATTGGGGGGATAATTTTGTCAAATCAAGTAGTACCTACAAAAGGAAATCTGATATCAGCAAAAAAATCGCTCCAACTCTCTAAGCTGGGGTTTGAGCTGTTAGATAGGAAACGTAATATACTTATAAGAGAAATGATGGAATTGATAGATAGAGCAGAATCAATTCAAAACAAGATTGATTCTGCTTATAGCGAAGCATATTTACTATTACAAAAAGCAAATATAGCATTAGGTATATGTAAAGAGCTTTCTGGTACTGTACCAGAAGAAGATGGATTAAGTTTATCTTTGAAAAGCGTGATGGGAGTAGAGATACCGATTTTATCAATAAAAGAGAGTAAAGAACACGAAGTTCCTTTTGGGTTATATTCATCAAATTCAGATTTAGATAAAGCATATAGAAAATTTATAGAGGTAAAGTTATTTACAGTAGAACTTGCTGAGGTGGAAAGTAGTGTATATCTCCTTGCAGATGCAGTAAAAAAGACTCAAAAAAGGGCTAATGCATTGAAAAACATAATGATACCTAGGTTTGAGGGGACAGTAAAATTTATTTCTAATGCACTTGAAGAAAAAGAAAGAGAAGAGTTTTCAAGGCTAAAAGTTATGAAAAAAATATATAAAGACCGTTAATATTTAATACAATTACGAAATTTTTAATGTATTCGTAGTTGTATTTTTATTAAGCATGTTTTTTGGATGAAGTTATTGTGAAATAGATACCAAAAAGCGAGGTGAAAGGGCAAAAAAAGATAAAAAAGGTAGAAGGTAAAAAAAGTAGTTGACAGATGAGAAAGGTATGTGAT
>CADBQS010000037.1 GCA_902796915.1 uncultured Ruminococcus sp. | reverse complement strand
GATTAAAAATTTCATTTGGGCTATATCCTTCCTTCATTAATTTAGAATACTTTCCTAAACGAATTTGTTTAACCTTCTCTGGTTTTTCAATTGCTTTGAATCTTTCTACAATATTTTCCATCTTTTATTACCTCCTATATAATGATATGTATTTCACGCGAAAAAGAAAGAGAGTCTGTTAAGACTCATCTATCTTATTAAATACTTTCTTTAATTCATCAACGGAACCTTTTTTAATATTTATGATAATGTTACCATTATTTTTTCTTTGACTTTCAGCTCCAGCATCATAAATAATTTTACCAACTCCGAATAAGAATAAAGTTGTAAACACTCCATATAATAGATTTTTCATAATAATCACCTCTTTCTTTCAAAAATATATTATTTTTTCTATAAAAAGGTATGAAAAACACGCGAAAAATGGCCAAATCGCCATATACGTACGAGAATTGCTTATAATTAATTTTACCCCTTTTATAAACAAGTTATATTCCTTAAAAATAAAAATGGCTTAAAATCGATTCTCGAAGGTCGTTTTTTCGAAGTTTTTGAAAAAATTGCTGATTTTTAGAAAAATAAGAGGATATGTATATTTCACACCCTCTTTTTAATTATTTATAAGAATCTTTACGTACGTATCCAACTCTAGCAGTCTTTATTACATATACTTTATCTGCATCTACACTAACATTAGCTAATATACGTACTTGTGTTAATGGTAAGTAAGACCATTTCTTTCCAGAGAAATTAGAATTTTCATATATAGTTGTCATAGAATGAAAACGTTTAATTTGTCCAACAGTTCCTCTATCTACTAAAGGACTAGTTGTTCCACCTTCACCTAAATACTTTCCAGATACCCAACCATTTACTGGTCTTATAATATGATACCATCCATTTTCTTCACCATCAACTTCAACTCTTGTGTTATTACTTAATTTACTAACAATTGAACTTTCAGTATTTGGATTAGATCTAACATTAAGATGAGTACTAACATCTTTAACTCTCATAGTTCTATTTCCACTTGGTGCTTTAAAATCTAAATATGAAGAGCTAACCCATTTATTATCACCTATTCTAGACCATCCATCAGATTCTTCATATACTATTACTTGAGTACCTTTAGGAAGACTTCCAATAACGGCTCCATTAGGATTATTTCTTACATTAAGATTTTTAGATTGTGTATTAACATATTTTACTAACATAGTTGCTTGTGGTTGAACTGATTGTTCATTTTGTGGTAGTTTAAATGCATAGAACGAACGAGCTTCAGAATTTTGTTTGAATGTATCTATCTGAACAAAACAACTATTACCTTCAACACTTACTTTTCCTTGTCTATTATATCTATTAAATTTACCAGAATATAAATATGGATCATAAATTTCTATTTCATCATTTCTATGTCCAACTGCAAGAATATAATGTCCGCCAGTAGTCCACAATCCAGCTCCTACTAATATAACTACAAGATACCCCTCTCTACATGCTTCTAACGCTTCGTATGAAGATTTAACTGGTCTAGTCTCTAATCCCCATCTTTCAGCAATATATGGAAATAATTTAGCAGATGTTCCACCATTAACTCTAAAACCATTTTCTATAGCTATGTCTCCCATAGTGTCCGGACGAATTATTTCTTTAAGACTAGATACAACCATAGCAGCACAAGTTACACCGCAACCACCAGATTTAATGGTAGCTTTAGGTAATTCTTGAGATGGGTAAGGATGAGAACCCCATCTCGAATCAGCTTGATTATAATATACTTTTCCCATTCTATAATCCTCCTTCTTCGTTTTCTTCAATAATTTCATATTCTCTATCATCTGCTTCTTCGTCTGTAAATTCAGGAATAACTTGAGTATCTAATTTCATATCATTATCTATATATGTTCCATCAATAACTTCTAAAATATCATTGTTATCTGTTTCTTCATTCATAATATTATTCCCCCTTTATAGATTTTATTTTTTTCAATAAGTCATGCAAAGCATTTGCTCCTCTTGAGCATATTATACCAGTAAGTAGATAGCCTACTACTGGAATATATAATTCTAAACCTACCATTTTAAATATGTCTAATCTTCCTAATACACAAATTATCATTCCTAATAATAAACATCCTATCATACTAACATTTATTTTATTTTTATCATAAACCATTTTTATATTTTCCCATATTGCCTCAACTAATATTGCTACAACTATTAATTGCATAAATTGCATAATATCCATATTATTTTCTCCTTTCTTTTAATATCCTATTATCCATCCTGCATTTAAAAATGCCTGATAATTTGATAATCCTTGTATTTTTGAAGAAGAACACCAGTTGGCATTAAATCCAAGATAAGCTAATGTTTTTGTACCTGTATAGCTTGTTGCGTTTATACACATTTGTAATATATTGTTTAAGCTTTCATTGGTTAAAGCTTCGCAATAATAAAATGCCTCATTCCACCTTGTAACTTTATTTGTGTCTAAAAGGGGGATATTTTCTAATGTAGTACACGCATAAAACATTCTATACATATCAGTAACTTTTGAAGTATTTAATTGTGGTACATTAGTTAATTTTTGACACATATAAAACATACTATTCATATTAGTAACATTAGTTGTATCAACGTTTGAAAAATCAATATTTTCTAGTTCAACACAGCGGAAAAACATACTATTCATATCTTTTATATTATTTCCGCTTTTGAGAGAAATTTTTTTTAATTTGTCACATGAAGAAAGAAAACCCACTAAATTTATTGTCGAACTATTGCTTAAATCTAATCCCTTTATTTCTGTGATATAATGTTGGATTCCATTTTGGTTAGATGCCGAAGCATCAACTTTTACAGAAAAATCACTATTTCCAGGTACACCTAAAATTGTTATCCCACTAATTATATTTTTAGGCAGTAATTTTTTATCTTTTTCATTTTTTATTAATTCTAAATATTCCGATAATTCAGACATATTATTTAACACCTCCTGCAATCATATTTCCTGTTCCTGAATTGTATAAGAAGTTTTCATTAACCTTATCATATAAGCAAACTTTATTGTTCATTTTATCTATTGCAGGAATCCAATCTTTTATT
>CADBQS010000036.1 GCA_902796915.1 uncultured Ruminococcus sp. | reverse complement strand
TTTTGATTTTTTCCCATTATTTTATTCTCCTTTTTTATCTTTCATTTGTTCGACTTTTCGTGTCCATTCTTTTATCTTAACACCAGTAAGATTTATTTCCGTGAATGACGGAATAGATACAGGTCTAAGGGAAGATGACACGATTGCATTTAGGAATCTAACAAACGAGTGGTATGCAAGAGATATAAGCCGTAAAGTACGTTCTGCACATCGAGCTAAAAGTAGTCAAGGATATGCGATAGGACATCCTCCTTTTGGATATATGTATGATGAAAACGATAAAAAGAAATGGGTTATAGATTTAGAAGGAGCAGAAATTGTCAAATATATTTATTCCTTAAGGAAACAAGGTTACGGCTTACCTGAAATTGCGAAAATTCTAACGAGAAAGAAGGTTTTAATTCCATCTGTGTATGCCTTCAAAAAAGGGTTTAGAAAAATGACTAAATTCCCTATATGTGAACATTTGTGGAGAAAAGAAAATGTTAGGGTAATACTTACAAATCGTTCTTATGTCGGAGATATTGTTAATTTTAAAACTTATAGCCGTTCTTTCAAACTTAGGGAAAGACTTGATAATCCACAAGAAAAATGGGAAATTCACGAGAATGTCAATGAACCTGTAATAGAGCGTTCTGTTTGGGAGGATGTTCAGAAAACATTCGGCGATGTTAGATACAAAAAGCCAAAACACACCGAAAAACATATTTTTGCAGGACTTCTTAAATGTTCAGACTGTGGTGCAAATTTAAACTATAAATATACTCATAACAATCCTGATAATCATTATTTCTCATGTAAAAACAATAGATCAGGAGAGGGACTTTGCAAAAAAACTCATCATATTAGAGTTGATAGACTAACTGAGTTATTAACAAATAGTATTTCAAGTATCGTAACATTTGCAAATTGCTTTGAAGATGAATTTGTAAAGATAGTTATGGATGAAAACTACAGAATGGTTGTTGCAACGCAAAAGAAAAATCAAGATGAATTACAAAAATTACTTGCTAGGGATAAGGAAATTGATAATCTGGTAGAAAAACTTTTTGAGGAAAAAGTTTTAGGAAATTTATCAGCTGAAAGGCTTGCAAAATTGTCAGCAAAATATGATGACGAACAAATCGAATTAAAGTCTAAAATCAAAAACTTAGAATCTATCGTATGTGAAGAAAAAGCTCATGAATTAAATATAGATGCTTTTCTTGAAAGAGTACATAAGTATTCTGATATAAATGAATTGACACCTGAAATCTTACATGAATTTATTGATAAGATAGTAGTACATCACAGAGAGCAAATTGATGGGCAAACAGTTCAAAAAGTAGAAATCTATTATAAAATGGTAGGTAAGGTTGAAATCCCAAATATGAGTAAAAAAGAAAAAGAACAATACCTGAAAATTTTTGGTTCTGGTAAAAAAGACAGAATTGCTTAGAGTTGGTATGATTTTATATAACTTTAAATTTTATTTATAATTAGAAAAACAAATTGAAGTATAATACGATTTTGGCATAGGACAGTATAGATTGAATGTCCTATTTAAAAAGTTGTTTACAATAAAAAAGTTAGACTACCAATATTGATAATCTAACTTTTTAAATACTCGGTCATGCCCCATAAGACAAACCATACTGGTCCGAATGACTGGATTTGAACCAGCGGCCCCTTGAACCCCATTCAAGTGCGCTACCAAACTGCGCTACATCCGGGTATCCAAGTTTATTCTAACACTATTTATGTAAATTGTCAAATAAAAATTTCAGTTAAACAGCTCTTCTAAATCGTCACAGTCAGCGAACATATTCTCGGACATTTCACGAGTTTCTTCTGTGCTTAATGGCCCACCTTGCTGAATAATTCTACCAATCTCCTGGGCACTCGCGACAGGATGCGCGACTACTTCACTCACAACATCCCCTAGGCCAACTTCATCATTGTTTTGTCGGTTCGTCCCAGCAACCAACCTTCCTATAAAACCCGCGTGCGTACGAAAATTTTCAAGTGAATTCGTAACAGCAATTTCTACCGCTTGCTGAACTGTTTTACCCTCACCTAACGCTCTGTCCAGCGCATCTGAAACAATGGCTTTAATATTTTCTCTAGATGCTTCCAAAGATTTATTAATGGTATCAGGAAGTTGCCCCATCGTTTCAGTCACCGCCTCTGCAACAACGGATTTAATATTTCCTCTAGACTTTCCCAAAGATTCATTAATGGCATCAGGAAGTTGCCTCATCGTTTCAGTCACCGCCTCTGCAACAACGGATTTAATATTTTCTTTAGATTTTTTCAAAGATTCATTAATGGTATCAGGAACTTCGTTCGCCACATCTTTCACTGCATTTGTAATAAAACTTTGGATATCATCTTTAGTAAAACTTCTTGCTTGATTTGTTAAATTAGTTACCGAAAACAGACAATACGCAACGATTACAATTAAACCTGTATGCAAAAATTGATTCCACATCTCACTTGCTGTCATTTTAAAGTTCTCCTTGAATATTTGATATTACATGTATATAATAACACTAATCTAATATTTTTTCAATAGTGATAATATATTTTTTGTCAAATTGCCATTTAATGTTTAAACATCAAATGGCAATTTTGTTTTGTTTTTTATTTTTCAAAATATCTTTTTAACAATCCTTTAAAACCTGCTCCATGACGAGCCTCATCTTTAGCCATTTCATGGACTGTATCGTGAATTGCATCATAACCAAGCTCTTTTGCTCTATTTGCAATTTCCAACTTTCCTGCACAAGCTCCCGTTTCTGCTTCACATCTCATTTTTAAGTTCTTTTCTGTACTGTTTGTAACTACTTCTCCTAATAACTCTGCAAACTTCGCTGCATGTTCTGCTTCCTCAAGTGCATACCTTTTATATGCTTCTGCAATTTCAGGATAGCCCTCTCTATCGGCTTGTCTACTCATTGCAAGATACATTCCTACCTCACAGCATTCTCCATTAAAATTTGCAACTAAACCGTCATAAACTTCCTTATCTATATTCTTAGCTACTCCTATAATATGCTCACATGCAAAACCTGTTCCTTCAACTACTTCATTAAACTTCTCTTTTGGTGCCTTACACTGAGGACAAAAATCAGGTGCTTCATCTCCCTCATGTACATATCCGCAAATTGAACATACAAATTTTTTCATATATAAATCCTCCTATATTTTCAATTATTCCTTTATTAAAACATTTTTTTATTATACCATATTTATTCGCGATTTCAATAGCTCTATTTATTTATGTACATTATCCCCATAGTATTCGGACCGCAATGTGATGAAATTGTACAGCTAGCTCTCGAGATATACACATTACTAAATTTATTCGTATCTTTCACTTTATCGTAAACCATATCTAATAATTTTTGTGGTATTCCAGAATGTACTACGAATATATCATCTTTCTTCATACTATCAATATTACTTAAAATATCATCTGTATAAGCAGAAAATACCTTCTCTATATTGCCTCTATATTTCTTGCCAATGTGCATACTTCCACAGCTATTATCAACCTCTATGCAAGGTTTTATCTTTAATAAACCCGCTCCAAATGATACTAAAGACGAACATCTTCCTCCTGCTTTCAAGAATTCTAATGTATCCAAAACAAAGCTCGCATGAACTTTTGATGTTAATTTTATTATCTCTTTTTGTATTTCCTCAGCTTTTAATCCACGTTCAATCATTTTAGCAGCTTCTATTACAAGAAGCCCTATGCCAGTTGAAAGGCTGCAGGAATTTACCGGGTAAACATTTCCTAATTCCTTCGCCGCTATGCAACAATTTTGATATGCTGAAGAAAGCGCCGAACCAAGATTGATATGTATTACCTTATATCCATCTTCAACAAACGGTTTAAAATATTCTAAGTATTCCCCAGAACCGATTGCCGCAGTTTTAGGTAATATTCTTTTATCATAATATACTTTGTATATATCATCAGGCGTAATATCAACACCGTCTCTATATTGATTCTCCCCCAAAATTATATGGAATGGATAATAATGAACATTATATTTATTTTTTAATTCGTCCCCCAAATCACACGTACTGTCTGCACTTAGTATGATTTTTTCTTTCATATTCTCAACTCCGGAATTTTTTTATTTTTTCTACCAATAAATTTTAACATATTCTTTCTTAAAACTCACGCTGTGAAAGTAGCTTTTGCTTTTCTTCCCATAATCTCTCAGATAAATCCACATAATACTTATGCGGATTTTCAAACCTCTTTACTTCGTCCCAAAGCTTACTTACTTGTTCTTTACAATATTTTTGTATTTCATGTACATCAGGAGAATTATAACATAGTTTACCATTTTCAAAAATCTTTTTTCTAATACATTTAGCCTTAAAATTAGTTAAAGTCTTTTTCTTCCAAGTGCTTTGTGGGTCGAATATCATATAAGGCTTACTTTCATCTATTTTTTCGTCAAAAAATGTTATTATATCTGCTACGTATTTACCTGTTTCCTTATCTTCTATTCTCCAAACATTCTTAAACCCGGGATTATTTATTTTTGTAATGTTATCGCTTATTTTTATTTTAGGTATAATATTACCTTCTTTTTCTATAGCACAGAGTTTGTATACTCCTCCTAAAATTGGAGATGTATATGATGTAATTAATCTTTCTCCAACCCCAAAGGAATCAATCTTTGCTCCATAAGATAACATATCGCGTATTTTATATTCATCAAGTGAATTAGATATTATTATCTTACAATCCTCAAAGCCTTCACCATCAAGTATTTGCCTTGCTTTCTTTGAAAGATAAGTTGCATCTCCGCTGTCTATTCTTATTCCATAGGGGCGATATCCTCTTGGTAATATTTCTTCTTTAAACACCTTTATTGCATTGGGAAGTCCAGATTTTATTGTATTATACGTATCAACAAGTAATGTGCAATTTTTTGGATACCTAATTGCATAAGCTCTAAATGCATCTAACTCGCTATCGAACATCTGTACCCAGCTGTGAGCCATCGTACCAACGGCCGGTATGCCAAACTCTATCTCAGCTCTTGTGCAAGCTGTACTACCACAACCTCCAATATACGCAGCCCTTGCTCCGTAAAGTGCCGCAGCATATCCTTGTGCTCTTCTTGAACCAAATTCAGATACACTTCTTCCATTAGCCGCTCTAACTACTCTATTAGCCTTTGTCGCTATGAGCGTTTGGTGATTTATAGTCAACAATAACATAGTTTCTATAAGCTGTGCCTGTATTATTGGACCTTTTACTGTAATTATCGGTTCTTCTGGAAATACCGGTGTTCCCTCTGGCACTGCCCAAACATCACAGCAAAATTTAAAATTTTTTAAGTAATCTAAAAAGTTTTCACTAAACACATTTTTACTTCTTAAATATTCTATATCCTCATCAGAAAAACTTAAATTATTGAGATAATCTATAAGTTGCTTGATCCCTGCCATTATGGCAAATCCACCATCGTCAGGCACCTTTCTGAAAAACATATCAAAATACACAACTTCATTACCTATATTACTTTCAAGCATTCCATTTGCCATAGTAAGTTCATAGTAATCCATAATTAGCTCTAGATTATCTTTTAGCTCCATACGCACACACCTAACGATTTTATTTTTTTACTTTCTTATATTATACATCATCTATTTTTATTTTAGTCCTGCCTTTTTAAGATTAGACTCATGTACATCATTAGTTTTTGCATAGAATGCTTCTCCTGATGCACTATGACAGAAATAGTAATAATCAGTATTTGCAGGATTTAACGCCGCATCAAAAGCTTCTAGTCCTGGATTACATATTGGTCCGGCTGGTAAGCCCTCTATATTATAAGTATTATATCTACTTACAAATTTTGAAACTTTATCTTGCGGTACAACATTTTTACTCCTATAAGGATACCATACCGTACAGTCCACCTTTAAATGAGCTAGTCCAAATTCGCCCTTCGTACTCTTTCCACCATTAGAAAGCGTATTAAGTCTATTATATATTACCGATGACACTTTATACATATCTTCCTTATTTGCCGCTTCTGCTTGTATTATTGACGCTATACAAAGTATTTCTTCAATAGTTCTTCCATTCTTCTCGGCTCTGTCTTTTATACTTGTTTTATCGCTACTATCGCTAGATGAACTGGTTTTAATTACTTTCTTTTGATAGTTATTTAAGAATCTCTTAATTGCGTCTTGGGCACTTTCTCCACGATAAAATTCGTATGTGTCAGGGAATAAATACCCTTCTAGCTTATAATATCTATTTGATTTATTATTTACTGCCTTCAAAAACTCATATTTCTCATCAAATTCGTCTGAATTACACGCCTTTAAAAATTCTTCTTTTTCGCATACTTCGTTCTTCTGCAATAAATCCGCACATTCTTGTACGTTTATTCCCTCTATAAACGTTATTTCCACTATATCCTTACTGTTAGATTGATTTCTTATATAATTAAGTATTGCCTCATAATCCATATCCGTTCTTAATTCGTATATACCTTGCGAAAATCCACTGCGTGACTTAGTTATAAATGCATACATTTTGAAAAATGATTCTTCTTGTATTACCCCTTGCTTACTAAGAATTGATGACACTGTGTCTAAATCTGCATTTTTAGGTATTTCAACCGTCACAATTGTACTACTTCTTCCTATTGCAAGCATATCGTTTATTCCTGCTAATGCGTAACGTGTTATTAATACGGAAATAAATACAAGTAAAACAAGCCATACCATATTAAACATACAGCCGTTTTTTCTCGATTTTTTTATTTTTAATTTTTCTTCTTTCTTATTATCATTATCATTTCTTCCCGTATCTATATCTTCCATTTCTTTAGACACGTCATATACTTGGGTATTGTCACTATCCATACTATTTAAATTATCTATATTATAGTCTTCATAGCCCTTATTTTCATGATCTTCCATTTTATTCTCCTCTATACATTTTATATAATCATTTTTCCCATATATAATTCGTATATTTATCGTTAATTACTATTTCTGCATGTACGTCAAATCTTCCCCTCGGAAGTTCATAGCTCATACAATTACTATAGCATAATCCTATCTTTTTGCCTTGAAATAATGGTAAAAATCTGTCGTAATAACCTTGTCCGTATCCAAGACGGTAGCCCTTTCTATCGAATGAAAATCCGGGTATTAAACATATACCCTCAGAAAAGTTTGTGGCTTCTTCGCATTTACTTTCAATCGGTTCATATACTCCAAACGTACATTTTTCCATATCGTCAATACTATTTATATAGTAAAACTTCATAGTTCTATCTTCTGTATAGCATTTAGGTATTGCTACCTTTTTATCGTCTCTCCACGCCTCATAGATTATTTTATATGTATCAACCTCTATTGCTTTAGATACGTATGTAAATAATGTATTACTATTTTCGTACTCTTCTAATCTAGTTAATCTTTCGCAGATTCTTAAATCGAATATAGACTTTACTACATCCGACATATTCTCACGTTTTCTTCTGAATTTTTGTCTTAGTCCCTGCTTTACTTGCTTTACATTTATATGTTTCCACATTGCATTGACTTCCTTACTTTTTCTTTAATTTCTTTTCCGCAAATATATTCAACTATCTTTAAAGAAAAGTTCAGTGCCGTTCCGGGACCCTTGGACGTGATTATATTTTCACTTACACAAACTTCTTCAGAAGAAATATTTGCCCCTAAAAGCTTGTCCTCAAATCCAGGGTAGCAACAAGCTTTTTTATCTTTTAAAATTCCCATTTCACCTAAAATAGACGGAGCTGCACATATAGCTGCTATCATCTGTTTTTTCTCATTACATTTTAATATAATATCTTTTAATTTTTCATTTTTTGACAAGTTTGTTGTACCAGGCATTCCTCCTGGTAATATAATACCATCTATATCATTAATATTTAAATTCTCAATTTCTAAATCTGCTTCTATTTTAATTCCATGTGTACCTTCAATTATTTTACCGCCAATTCCTATAGTTTTTACGTCAAGATTTGCTCTTCTTAAAACATCTATTGGCGTAATTGCTTCAATTTCTTCAAAGCCTTTTGCCAGAAAAACGCATATCATGTTATACATCTCCTTTATAATATATCTTTTATTTTATCCATTATTTCTTTATTTATATCCTCTTTAAGCCTAATCTTACCTTTATCCATACAATTTATTACATGCCATTTATCTTCATAAGAAACGTACTTCGATGTTAAATAGCATTTTTTTAGAAAATCTATATTTTTTTCATGTATATCTTTCTTACTTTCATCTCCTTTATATCTTTCAACCATTAAGTTTTGCGAAAATTCTATATCTACATTTAAATAAATTACTAAATCTGGTTTCGGTAAACCTAACTTATTATATTCATAATCATATAGCCAATCTAAATACGATTTCCAATCCTTTTCTTCTAACTTCGTCATCTGATATATGACATTAGATGTTACGTATCTATCACAAATAATAATATCCCCGTTTTGATATTTTTCTTTCCAAAATTTCAAATAACTGGCATACCTATCAACAGCATAAAAAGATGAAGCTGCGTAGGCGTTTACGTCAGAAGGATTATTACCTAATTCACCGTTTAAATACATTTTTATTAAAGTAGATGAAGGGTGCGTATAATCAGGAAACGAAAGCCTTGTTACGTTCATTCCCATAGCTTTCAATTTATTATTAATTAAATCAGTTTGCGTACCTTTTCCGCTACCGTCTAGACCCTCTATTACGATAAGTTTACTCTTCATCGGTATTTACCTTCAAATTCTGAAAAAATTTTCTAACCTCCAAAGCCTTTCCGCAAGACATTTTTCCCTCTTTACATGCTCCTCTTACGCACGAGGGACCAGCCTTTGCAAATATGTTCGGTGCAACCTCCTTAACTAAGCGAAGCATTTGTATCGCTACATCTCTTATTTCCCACTGTGCTCTATTACAGCATCTATGCGCAAATAAATTAAGTAAACTTCTTGCATTAAATGTACACATAATTTTTGTTTCACATGCGTTAGGAAGTACAAACCTTGCATCCTCTATTGCTTTCTTCTCCGCCATCTTATTTGCTGTGTTTTCGTCTATTCCAGATTTTATAAAATCCTGTTTATGTTTATCAATAAGCAATTTACAAAGATTATCATAATGAATCTGGTCTTCTTCCATCGCTTTTATGTATTCCTCTTTTGCTTCGGATATACTTGCAATCTCTGGCGGGATTACATATTCAAACATATTTTCTTTTACGTATCTTTGGCTTTGTACGCTATATGAAGCTATTCTGTGCCTTGTTAATTGTGCAAGAAACGCTCTTGATACCCCTTCAATTCCAAACGTAAAACTAGCATGTTCTAATGGGCTCTCGTGACCGATATTTGCTAACATTTTTACAAATGATTCAACTTTTTCGTCAGATAAATTTTTACTTGTTTCTTCTATTGTAGAAGACGAATAGCAAAGTTTGGCAGACGATGCCACAATTCTTTCCGCTTGTTGCGTATACGCAATTAATCTTACTTTCGCCATCTTATTTTTTACCTCCAATTATAACTTTTATTTTTAATCATTTTATCAAATATACTCAATTTCTGCAATCAATATCTTTTTTGTATTGATATAATTTATTTTTGATGTTATAATAATTTTTTGTTAATCAGTATATAATATTGTAATTTAAAGAAGATTTAATATGATAGCAAATTCAAATGATGCATATCAAAAGTATTTTCAGGATTTTGTAAATAAAATTAGTAATTCAAAAGTGTATGAACAAAAAGCAGACGATTCATACAAGACATTTCATGAAATTTTTTCTCAACTTTTTAAAGAATTAAAATATAATGCAGCCATTGGTCAATCAAGTGCCACTATTTTTGATAGTAATAATATGCCGACTATTTTAGACTCATTTCGTCATTCATATGGTAAGTACTTTTGATAGTAAAACAGGTGTGTGCAGACACTTTGCAGAAAGGCTGATGATAGAGCTTTGCAGACTAAACATTCCAAACGGATTGGTGTTGATTAATAGACCCGCATCTACACAGAATCACGCTGCGAATATATACCTTGACAAAGACGGACATTATAAAATTGCAGATTTGACTACTGCAATAATAAATTCACAATTAGAAAGCTTAGAATCTATGGAATTAATAATCTATTTAATGCAGTTGTATTCAAATTATGGCGATTCAAAAACAAAAATATCTGTTTTATATTTAGATTTGAATAACAAATTTTGTCGTATACCTTTAGATAGATTTTTAAGCATGGTAGATCCTTTTTTAAATTCAGAAGAATTTAAAAATTTCGCTAAAGACTTTGAACATATGCTAAGTAGTGACTAATATAGTTTAAACTATATCATACTAATCAATAAATAATTCTGGTATTTCTTTATTCATTCTATCTACTATTTCTTTAAATACAGGGCCACAGCTTTCTCCTCCTCCAGAAGCATCTTCCGAAAGTACTACTATACTATATTTAGGTTTTTCAAATGGAAAAAAGCCCGCATACCAAGCTTGTATTACTTTTTTTCCGTCAACTACTATTCCCGTTTCTGCCGTAGATGTTTTCGCCGCGGCTTCTACGCTTTCAGGTTTCCCCCTTAGGCTTGTTCCGTATTCTATTGATGCCTTCATGTATCCTTTTAACTTCTCCGCTGTATCTTTTTTTATAACTCTGTTCGGATTTTCAGGCTTAGGAATATCTATAAAATGAAGATTTTCATTTACAAGTCCCTTAATAAGCGTTGGAGTAGTATATTCCCCGTTTGAAGCGATTGCATTTATCAAGCCTGATATTTGTATAGGCGACGCCATTAATGAGCCTTGTCCAAACGAAAAATTAGCAGCGTTCTTTTCATCCTCTAATTCCTTACTATTCGGTATATTTCCCTGTGCTGTAAACATTCCAGGAGCTAACTCTATAGATTTACCCAGTCCAAATTTTCTCGACATATCGGCCACGCTATTGGGATTCATATGCTGTATTAAATCTACAAAGTAAGTATTACATGAATACGCAATCGCTTCTTCCATATTTATTCCCTTATGTGGTTTTCCATTAAAGCAGTGAAAAACTCTGTCCTCTACTTCTATGCCTCCCTTACATTCGTAAATATAGTTATCTCTTATTCCTTTTTCCAGAGCTGTAGCTACTGTTATAAGCTTAAACACCGAGCCTACATTATATTGACAAGCTGCCCTATTTATTAAAGGTGAATTTTTGTCATTTAAATAATCCGATACGCTTTGAGGCATAAAATTTGGTAAACTAACACATGCTCTTATTTCGCAATTTGGTACTTGTGTTATTACAACTGCTCCTTTTTCCAAGTATTTACTAGACACCTCTTCCGCTAAAGATTGTATTCTTTTATCTATATTTAATACTACTCCTTTAGAGCTCATATAGGATTTATCATCTATTATTTTATTTTCTCCCGTGAGTATTCTGTTCGAAGCGTCAACATTATATTTAACACAAATAGCCTGATTCCCCTCAGATAAAAAATCATTATATGCTTTTTCTATACCAAATACCCCGTTTTTATTGCTGTCTATATATCCTATTATATGTGGAGCTAATGTAATACCGGAATATCTTATTGGTACTTTAAATATATCTATATCATCTGTTTTAATCCCGGCATTTACTTGCGTTGAAAATGGACGATTATACGATATATATTCGCATACCTTAGGAAACTCAGATTTAGGGACTATCTCCGATAATTTATTTATTGTTTGTACGTTAGGAACTACAGCTGCCATAAGCTTACTTCTCTGATTAACTAAAGGATAATTCCTGCAATCATATATTGTACCCCTTACCTCCGATACCTTAAGCTTATATGAGTGTTGACAGACTGCTGCATCACGTAGTTCTCCTCCATTCGATATATTATCAAGCTTAAACATCATTATACATATGCACAGCATTATTAAAGAAAAAAATATAACGGTTCTCTTAAACATAAAAAAGGCCTCTACTTTCTTATATCGCATTGATATAAGAAGTATTGACCTATAAATACAAAAAAATGCAATATTAATCTAATGAGTCATCTGACCGCCGGCTCGAAACCCAATGCCCAGTCCCGTTGTAGCACCCATCACAATCCCAGCTAGCCCTTCACGATGCACGGCATTTCCCAGTCCTTGGACCACACCAGTTGTCTTTTTCACACCTGTATATACACTGTCACCAACCTTGTCAATATTGTGAGCGGTGGTATACATAGCATCAGTCGTCGCATCCATGGTAGCAATCGCCGAGTTAGCAAGTCTATGGCCTTCATATATCAACGCTCCTGTTGCAGTCACTCCGCAAGCTACGCCAACTAATCTATGCCAATTTTTGCTCAGCCACTTTTTTGCCCCGCCCCCAGAAACTTTTTCCACAACTTCATCCGAAAGCTTACCGTTATTATTTACGCATATAAATACCAGTGCTTTTAAATCTTTCAGATCATCGTCTGACAAAGTTATATTCTTTTCTGCAAATACATTTATTATTCCCTCATCCGTTGTTTGCTTACATAATTTCTCAATAAATTCCTTATCATCTTCTAAACCTTTAAATAAATTTTCACTCATAATAATACCTCTATAATTTTTAATATGTATATATTATATCATAATATTTTAGTGCTGTCAATCAATTATTTATTTAATATTATATCTCAAAAAGCACTTGGCATAATTTTTGTATAATTTATATTTATTAAAAATTCAAATTAATGAAAATGTTGAAAGTTATGTTTAAAAAATTATTTTTCTTTGCAAATATAGTACTCTTACTTTTTTATGTCCTAATTACAAATTTTCTGCATTCCCAAATAACAAGTAAATTGAAAACTATCTAACTTTTTAAATATATTATCAAAAAGCACTACAAATTATAAATTTGTAGTGCTTAATTAATTTATCTTATATGTTCATATTTACTTTTAGTTGCCATTCCTCCTCTTATATGTCTTTGGGATTTATTAACTTCTAATACGTTCTTTACTTCCTTATATAATGCTAAATTTATATATTTTAACCTCTGAGATACATCTTTATGTACTGTAGATTTACTAACTCCGAATTTTTGGGCAGCTTTTCTTACCGTTGCTTTGTTTTCTATTATATATTCTCCAAGCTCTA
>CADBQS010000035.1 GCA_902796915.1 uncultured Ruminococcus sp. | reverse complement strand
CCTAAAATACATCCATATATCTTTACTACCATGCTAGACTATCTCTGTTCGACTTTTTCTGTCCAATCTATTGACGTTAGTCCAATTAGACTTCAAAACCAATTTAGAAATTTCGCCCATTTGATGATTTTTAAGGGCATAATCAAATTTCATTCGAAGTTCTTTATTAGGAATAGTGAGAGTCTCGTCGTGATAACTTAAAAAACCATAAACTGTCATTGCAGAAAGTATCTCATCACGAGTATTTAAATTTATTTGCTCGGCACTATATCCTTCTAAATGAATATTTACTGGAATTCCAGAAGCCATTTGGACTATGTCATTTCTGACTTCTTCTACATTATTTTCGATGTAGTAACTAATTTCGTCCATTGGGCCAGTGTTAGTCCAGTAGCTTTGGCAAATGCCATCGCTAAGTGCATAAACAACAGATCTAGGATTAAATATGTCATCTCCTGAGTAAGTTTTATAGCCATCGTACCAATTTTTTAGCTCTTCGAAAGTTATTTCATTCTGTTTTGCACACAACTTTTTAGTTTCCTCAAGTGTAAACCCAAAATATTTATAATATTTTTTATCATTTAAAATATTATATTCTTTGAACATATTAAGCGCAGAACCCGATGAATACTTAGCTATAGGCAAAACTCCCGTCATGTACGCAAGCTCTACGTATGGTTTACCTTTCAGTAAATCCTTTAGAAATTGTAAGAAATTCTCTCTATCTTCAAGTTCAAATAAATTGTTATTAAAAATATAATCCCATTCATCTATTATAAAAATAAATCCTTCATTGGTTTCATTATAAACTTGTGAAAATATTTTAGACAAAGGTTTTGATTTATCTATTTTGAGGTCATGATATGAGTCGATCAAGTCTTCCGCTAAATCTTTTACATAATTTTCGATAAATTCCTCGTATGAACAATTAGGCTTAGGAAGTTCATTCATAGTCATGTAAATCACATTGTGCTTATTTAAATGCTTTAAATATGAATCACTTTTACTAATTTCAAGTTTATCAAAGAGTTTTTTAAAATCAGCGTTTTTTGAATAATAACAAGCAAGCATCATGGCGTTTATTGTTTTGCCAAACCTGCGTGGCCTTGTTATGCATACATACTGAGATGCAGTGCCAACTAACTCATTCATTCTTTCTATTAATTCTGATTTGTCTACAAAGTACTTTTCTTTTGTAGTTTTAGTGAACTGATTTACTGATGTAATACTGTTTAAAAAATATGGCATGGATATGTCACCGCCTTAAAGTTTAAATTCTTACTACTCATTATACCATAACATTAAAAATTTATGAACCTCAGTAGGGAAAACAAAAATGAATAGAACTGGAGAATCCCGCCCTTTTTATAAATCATTACAAATTTGCACCCACTTTTTTTGAAAATGCACCCATTTTTAGAAATTTGCACCCACGCAGAAAAATTGTAACGATTACTCCTTAAATCCAAGAAGTAATCGTTACATAAAATATACATTGTATCTAGATTTTTCTTACTGAATGGCGGAGAGATGGGGATTCGAACCCCAGAAACCGCGTTAACGGTTTACACGATTTCCAATCGTGCTCCTTCGGCCAGCTCGGACATCTCTCCAAAGCAAAATTATTTTAGCATAAATAAGAAGAGAAATCAAGAGAAAAATAATATTATCTATTTATAAATTTTTATTGATAAAATTTATGGATTTTCTATATTTTTGTTGACGTTTTGATATTATATATGTTAACATATATAATGTGAAACTATATATTTAGTGTTAATAAGCTTTGAGGTGATATTATGAAAAAAGTTAGAAGTAAAGCATTTGTATGTTGGTTATTTGCATTGTCTTTTGTTTTTTTGTCTGCATGTATGGGAGGGAGTAGCGTACTCACTAAGCCCGAATATATTAAGGAGGTTATAACAAGAAAATCATCGTTTGATGATATATTAGATAATTTCTTGGATCAAGTTGATACTTATAACGGCACGGAAGATGCAAAACAAAGGTTAGATGAAAAGGGAGAAAAAGCAATAGAATTTGTTAATACGCTAAAAAATGATTTAAAAGATAAGGTTCCCTCGGAATGTAAAGAACATTATGAAAATATGATGAAAGCTTACGCGACTTATCTTGAGGGTATAGCTATATATAGAGAAAATTTACCTAAAGATTTAAGTGAAGAAAGAAACGAAGCAATACGTTCTGCGGAACAAAAACTTCACGATGCACGAGAAGCTATGATGAATTTATAACGTTTAATTACGCAAATATAGAAAAAATTTTTTCAAATTTTATTTGGCATATAGATAATTAATAATTATAATATTATAATTAAAATAGCTATTATAAAAGAAAGGAGGAAATTGTTTATGCCTACTAATTTATCGGTGTGGGAACGAACAGCAGATAATTTATTATTAATGATATTTTGGAATATATTAATATTTTTTATGTCTATAAAAATAGATACAAGCTTTTTTGATTCTAGTAAAAATCTATATGTAAAAAAATCTTGGGAAAGAGATGGAAAGTTTTATACAAAAAAATTAAAGATAAAAAAGTGGAAAGATATATTGCCTCAACATGTTGGGAAAAACGGGTTCTCTAAAAAGCATCTTGACAAGGATGAAGGATTATCCGAGGAATATATAAAGCAATTTATTATGGAAACATGTAGGGCGGAATGGAACCATACAATGTGTGCATTATTTTCATTTATATCTATTTTAATAAATCCAATATTTTATGGAATGGTATTTGCAATTGTTCCGATTATAATAAATGCACCATTTATTGCAATTCAGAGGTATAACAGAATTAGATTAGATAAATTGTTAGCCAGAAAAAAGAAAATAGTATGTCGAGAATCATATAATACAGTAAAAGTATAATTTTTTATTGACAATTAAATTAATATATATTAAAATAATTATGGTATGTCTCCGTAGCTCAGTAGGATAGAGCGTTCGCCTCCTAAGCGAAAGGCCGTGCGTTCGAATCGCGCCGGGGACGCCATTTTTTATTATATATATTACAATTAAAAAAGGTAGACATATAAAAATTTATTTTATGTCTACTTTTTTTATATTATTGTTTTTATTCTATAAGGTTTTTAATTTCATCTTTGCATGTAAATAAAGTTACCATACCATTAAGAACTTGTTGTGGTACAGAGCCATCTCCAACGGCAAATCGATATAATTCTTCTCCGTTAAAGCTTTCTAAAATTATATCTTCTGGGCTTATATATTTGATTACATACATAACTTCACCGTTTTCTGTTATAGAAAAGCGTTCTAAATTATCACTTTGCTTTTTCATTTGCTTGATTTGTATTCCAATTCTTTTTGCGTGACACCCTTCTATAGTGCGACCATCACTAAGCTCCTCATAAATATCAAAGATACCATAAACGTCCCAAATCCCATCACATTTGCGGCGTATTTCGGCGAAAGTTCCAATATCACGCAAGTCTACCTCCTTATCGCCCACCTTGCTTACACAATCTTTTTTAAATATATCACGATTTTTTGAAATTGGGTAATCAAGATAATACCAATCACCTGGTTTGTATTCTCCGAATATCTTTACTGTTTCCCATTCATCTTCTTCAACTTTTTTATCTACAATTACGCGAGAAGTAGCTACTATCTGCTGTACCACTTTCTTCTTGGTTGCAGATACTGAGTTTTTGCCAAGGGCAAAAAGGCTTAAAGCTAAAGAAACAGAAACAACCTTAGAAACTTTTTTTAAAAAATCCATAAAATATCATTCTCCTAAAAATATTATTTAAAAATGTAAAAATAAATTACGTGTTTTGGATTTAAATTTGTATTAATACAATCCAAAGCAAAAAGCTACTTTTTAAATTTCCCTCCTTCATAATAAGTATATTTTATATTAAATATCGTATGTTTTCAAGTTGAATTTTTTTTTTATAAAAGTTGAAGATATAATAATTATATTAAAATTAGTTTTTGTTAAAAATTGGATTTAAAAAACCTATTCAACTCTGTGTTGAATAGGTGATAGAGATTCTCATTATACATATTTTCTTGGATTTTGAGGTGTTCCATTAATTCTTACTTCAAAATGTAGATGATTACCTGTGGATTGCCCTGTTGAACCTACTATAGCGATAACTTGTCCTTTAGAAACTTTTTGGCCATTCTTTACTAACAATTGCTTACAATGGGCGTAAACAGTAGACATACCATTTCCGTTTACTATTTCAATGTGATTTCCATATCCATTACCATTTGCATTTGTTCTTACTGTACCATCAGTAGCAGCAACTATATTTTGTCCACCAATACCTGCGGCAGCTATATCAATTCCTTTATGAAATGAACCATCTCTAGGACCGTATTCGCTAGTAACACTTCTTGTATATGGTACAGGCCAACATAAACCTTTACTATTGGTTTGAACGTTATTTTGATTATTACTAATATTATTTTTATTAACAGGTTTTAATTTTTCTTTTGTACCGACAGAAACTTTTTCATCGATTGGGTCTTGAGTAATTTGTACGCCTAGGTTTTCTCTGTTTACTTCAATATTATCAATATATGTTACTTTATCTATAATCTTGCGAATACCCTTTTGTCCGTTTTGCTTAACCTTTTCGGTACCAATATATTCGCTTGAATCGTCTGATTTTATTATTGAATAAGGTAGTTCTTCTTCTCTTTCTTCATTTTTAAAAACTTTAACGTGAATTAATTTATTATATGAATTATTTTCAGATTGATTGTTAATTCCATTAAATATACGGCTATATAATTCTTCATTATTTACAATATCGGCTTGTCTATAAAGACCGAATACTATCTCGATTTTTTCTGCAAATTCAGCTTGTACATTATTATCTTGCTTAGATGTTTCAAGTAATTCTTGAAGATATTCATTTACTTTACTGTCGTCCTTTGAAACGCACAATAAATTACTGTTAACATATACTCCATAAGCTTTTTCTATTTGAGTGTTAGATTGCTGAATAATTTTATCCTTTACTTCAAATGGAGACACACAGTGAGAATTATCTATAACAGCTATTTTACATTCAGGAGTTGGTATTGAAGAACCAACGTTACCGTTTATAGCCATTTGATTTTGAATTAAGTGACTTGCTTTTTCGAAGGTTTGCTCATTTTGAACGGTTGCAATTTCTTTACCATCATAAGCTAAAACTATACCATAGTTACGGCTATTCCAGTACATAACAGTAGAAGCGAATAAAACCAAAGCCGTAGCAGGTAATATACCAACACATAATTTCTGAATTTTTCCTTTTAAATCGACTTTAGAAGAAAAATTTTTACATATATGCGTAAAATTATTGTCTTTCAAATTAAATTCCCTCCAATATGGAATTAAACACAACGTTACTCTTTAAGAACAACTTCCTAACTTATTATAACAAAAAATTACAACTTTGCAATAAGTTTGGGACAAGTCTGTATACATGTATTTTAATTACACACAAGTTGGATTAAATATGTTTAAAATACACCAACACAAATGTAACAATAAGTTACAAATAGTAATAGAGAGTCGAAAATAGAATTTAAGGAATATTAAATTAAAACAGTTGAAAGAAATATATATATAGTGGTATAATTAACCACATTACGTATAAATGTATGATAGATATAATAAAAATTTTTTCCCGAAAGGAATATGTGATATGATACGTGAAAACAAATACCGCACTCATTTATGCGGAAAGGTTACAGAGAAATTAGTAGGAACAAAAGTAAGAGTAGCAGGATGGGTAGAAAACATAAGAGACCACGGTGGAGTACAATTTGTAGATTTAAGAGACCAATATGGAATTGTACAAGTAGTTGTAAATAATGAAGAATTATTAAATGGAGTAAATAAGGAAAGTACGGTAACAGTATCAGGTGAGGTTGTAAAACGCGATGAGGAGACAATAAATAGTAAGCTTGAAACAGGATACGTTGAAATAAAGGCTGAAAGCTTAGAAGTATTAGGTAAAGCTAAAGCAAATTTACCTTTTGAAGTTTCCGCATCTACGGATACTAGAGAAGAACTTAGATTAAAATATAGGTTCTTAGATTTAAGAAATAAGAAAGTACACGATAAGATTATAATGCGTTCAAAGTTAATGTCTTTCATAAGAAATAAAATGGAATCTTTGGGTTTTACGGAAATACAAACTCCGATTTTATCAGCATCGTCGCCAGAAGGAGCTAGAGATTATTTAATTCCAAGCAGAAAATATAAAGGTAAATTCTATGCTTTACCTCAGGCTCCACAAATATTTAAGCAACTTTTGATGGTATCAGGTTTTGATAAATACTATCAAATCGCTCCTTGTTTCAGAGATGAGGATTCAAGAGCAGATCGGTCACCAGGAGAATTCTATCAGCTTGATTTTGAAATGGCTTTTGCGGAGCAAGAGGATGTACTAAACGTAGCTGAGGAAATACTTTATGATACATTTAAGAAATTCTCAAATAAAGAAGTTTCACCGGCTCCATTTAAGAGAATTACGTATAAAGAAGCAATGCTTAAATATGGTACGGATAAACCAGATTTAAGAAATCCTTTGGAAATAGTGGATATAAGTGATATATTTGAAAATTCAGATTTTAAACCATTTAGAGGTAAAACAGTAAGGGGAATAAAGGTACCGAATTGTGCATCAAAATCAAAGAGCTTTTTTGAGAACATGCTAAAATTCGCAGAGAGTATAGGTATGAAAGGCTTAGGCTATATTAAAGTAACAGAAGAGATGAAATTTTTAGGGCCAATAGATAAATTTATACCTGACGATAAACGTGAAGAATTAAAGAAACGTACAAATTTAGAACCAGGATGTGTTTTATATTTTATAGCCGACACGGAAGCTATTGCCAATAGTTTTGCTGGACAAATAAGAACAGAATTAGGTAATAGATTAGAATTAATAGATAAAAATAAAGTGGAAATGTGCTTTATAGTAGATTTCCCAATGTATGGAGAAAACGAAGAAACAGGTAAAATAGAATTTACGCATAATCCATTCTCCATGCCGCAAGGTGGTATGGACGATTTACTTAATAAAAATCCTCTTGAAATACTTGCTTATCAATACGATATAGTATGTAATGGAATAGAGCTTTCATCCGGAGCGGTTAGAAACCACGACCCAGAAATAATGGTAAAAGCATTTGAAATAGCCGGATATACGGAAAAAGATATATTAGAAAAATTCCCTGCTTTATATAATTCATTTAAGTACGGAGCACCTCCACATGCGGGAATGGCTCCGGGGCTTGACAGGTTATTAATGATATTATTAGATGAAGAAAGTATAAGAGAAGTAATAGCATTCCCAATGAATAGTAATGCACAGGATTTATTACTTGGTTCTCCGACTGAAGTAACGGAAGAACAGTTAAGGGAAGTTCATATAAAGATAAGATAGGAGCGATGTTATGGTAACGAAAGAAGATATAATAAAGCTTGCAAAATTAGGTAAGCTTTACCTTACGGAAGAAGAATTAGATTCAGCAGTAAAAGATATGACGAATATAATAGGCTTTGCAAATGAGATAAGCAAAGTAGATACTGGAGATACAGAATTTGATAACATAAATGGTTTAGAAAATGCTTTAAGAGAAGATATAGTAGAAGAGTCATTCGACGAAGATTTGATTTTAAAGAACGTAGACGGTGGAAAAGACGGATTTTTCTATATTAAAAAATATCAAAATTAAAGAAGAATGGAGGTATATTAATGAGTGGTACGAACGGTAAAATAAGACATATACATGATTTATTAGTAAATAAAAAGATAACATGTAAGGAGCTTACGGAAAAATATATTGATAAGATTAAGGAAAGTAAATTAAATGCATATGTGCATACTTGTGAAGACTTAGCGATAAAAACAGCAGAAAAAGTAGACGAAAAAATATCATCTGGGAAAGAAATATCAATGCTTGAGGGAATCCCCATGAATCTTAAGGATAATATTTCGACTGATGGAATAGAAACAACATGCTGTTCTAAAATGCTTCAAGGATATAAGCCTATATATGATGCTACTGTATGGAAAAAATTAAAAGGTGATAATGCTGTCCTTTTAGGTAAAGCAAACATGGATGAATTTGCTATGGGTTCGTCATGTGAAAATTCATGCTTTGGAGGAGCTTGCAATCCACATAATTTAAAGCACGTAGCAGGGGGAAGTTCAGGAGGAGTTGCCTCTGCAGTAGGAGGAAATATAGCAGTATACGGTTTAGGTTCGGATACGGGCGGTTCTATAAGGCAACCAGCCAGTTTTTGCGGACTTGTTGGGCTAAAGCCTACGTATGGTTCTGTTTCGAGATATGGATTAATAGCTTTTGGCTCTAGTTTGGATCAAATTGGACCAATAGCATCGAATGTTGAGGATGTGGCGATAGTTTACGATTCTATATCTGGATATGATACAAAAGATTCAACATCAAGTAAAGTTGCACCAAATGATACGTTTAATCATCTAAATGATGATATAAAGGGTATGAAGATAGGAATACCAAAGGAATATTTTGATGGCATAAATGAAGATGTTAAAAATGCTATAGATGAAGCGATAGATGCGTATAAATCAATGGGAGCGGAAATAGAATATTTTGATTTACCAGAGCTAAAATACACCTTACCTGTTTATTATATAATTGCATGTGCAGAAGCATCATCAAATTTGGGTAGATATGATGGAATAAGGTATGGATATAAAACAAAACAATATAAAGATATAGAAGAAATGATATGTAAAACACGTAGTGAAGGTTTTGGTGAAGAAGTAAAAAGAAGAATTTTATTAGGAACGTATGTTTTAAGTTCAGGTTACTATGATGCTTACTATAAAAAGGCACAAAATTTACGTGGAACAATAATAAAAGCATTTAAGAGAGCTTATGAAAAGTTTGATGTAATATTGGCTCCAACAGTACCGACTACGGCATTTGAATTTAATTTTACGTCTATGGACCCAGTACAAACTTATTTGACTGATATATGCACAGTACCTGTCAATATAGCAGGTTTACCTGCGGTATCTTTGCCATGTGGATTTGATTCGAAAGATTTACCGATAGGAATGCAGTTAATAGGGAATAGTTTTAGTGAAGATAAAATATTAAATTTGGCTTATAAATATGAACAATATACCGAAGCTAAATATTTAAAGGAATTAGATATGGGGGTAAGATTATGAAATATGAATTAGTATCGGGATTAGAAACTCATGTAGAGCTTTCGACAAAGACTAAAATATTTTGTAGTTGCCGTACAGACTTTGGAGGCGAACCTAATACGCATTGTTGCCCGATATGTATAGGATTGCCAGGCACGCTTCCAAAGCTTAATAAAGAAGTAGTAAGATATGCTATAATGGCGGGATTAGCAACTAATTGTGAGATAAATTTGATTTCAAAAATGGATAGAAAAAATTATGTTTATCCAGATTTGCCTAAGGCATATCAAATATCGCAGTACGATTTACCTCTTTGCAAGAATGGATATATACAACTGGATAGCGGTAAAAAGATAAGAATAGCAAGAATTCATATTGAAGAAGACGCAGGAAAACTCGTGCACAAGGGCGGGGACGTATACGTTGATTACAACAGAGGCGGAGTACCTCTAATTGAGATAGTAACGCAGCCAGATATAAGAAGTTCTGAAGAAGCAAGAGAGTACGTTGAGAAATTACAACTTATAATGAGATATATAGGTGTGTCCGATTGTAAAATGCAAGAGGGCTCAATGAGATGCGATGTTAATATATCGGTAAGACCAGAAGGTAGTGAGGAGTTTGGTACACGTACGGAAATAAAGAATATGAATTCTTTGACGTTTATGACTAAAGCAATGGAATACGAAAAAAATAGGCAAATAGAATTAATTGAAAATGGTGGTAAAGTAGAACAAGAAACTTTGAGGTATATAGAGTCGAGTGGTACAACTGAGAGTATGAGAGGAAAAGAAGATGCCCATGATTATAGATATTTTAGAGAACCAGATTTAGTGACGATTCATACTTTGTCAGAGGAAGTTGAAAACATAAGAAAAAGTTTACCAGAACTTCCGACTGCTAGGATAAAAAAATATATTGAAAAATTTGGTATATCAGAGAAAGATGCGGAATCAATAGTGAAGTATAAAAATATATCAGATTTCTTCGAGAAAGCTATACAAGGAATAGAAAACCCAAAAATAGTTAGCAATTTTATAATAGGACAGATATTCAGTACACTTAATAATGAACAAGAAAAAGAAAGTTTTGACATAAAAGTTTCAGCAGAAAGTTTAAATGAACTTTGTAAATTAGTTGAGAGTAAAAAGATAAATGTAGGATTAGCGAAATCTACACTTTTGAAAATGCTTGAGACTGGTAAGAATGTTAGCAATTTTATATCTCAAGAAGACATGCAATCTATATCTGAAGAAAAGCTTTTAGAGATATGCAAAAAAGCAGTTGACTCGAATCCTAATGCGGTAAAGGATTATTTAAGCGGTAAGGAAAAAGCTTTGAAAGTTTTAATTGGTTTTGTTATGAAAGAGACGAAAGGTAAGGTTGATGCACTAAATACACAAAAAAATATACTTGACACAATTAAAAATATATAATATAATAAATATTATAATATATATTTTTAAGAGGTGAAGAAAATGCATAAATATGGACTTAAATCATTAGTAGAAGATAAGAGCATTTTTTCTGAAGAAGGTGTAAAGAAATTACGGCAGATGATAGCAGAAAAGAAAAAAAAATATTTAAATTCACGAAGTTTATTACAAAAAATGCGCGAAAGAGAAATTAAAAAATATTTTGAACAAATTGAAAAAATTTGCAACGAATATTTAGAACTTGTAGAAAAAAATAAAGCATTCATAAGCTTAGGCGGTGAGGTTTTTCGTTTCAATGTTGTTAGTGCATATTTGGAAAAAAATGGTGTAAACACGAAAATTTGGTCGGATTATGTAGGAAAATTATTGACAAGTGCGGTGATGTTTGCGGCGGGACTTAGTACTAATTTTAAAATTTTAAGTTTATCGTTAAAAGGCAAATCCGATGATTTGTCAAAAATATTTGAGGATTATCCTGATTATTTGGATGCATGGAAAATTATATTAAATAGTATAGAGAGGGCTTACTTTTTTGATGGTACTCTTAAAGTTCATAAGTTTACTGCTCAAAATTTAATATCAGGTGTGCTGAAATTGAACGGAAAATATTTTGCTATGCCTTTGCTTAAAGGTGATGATTTAAAAAAAATAGAAATTGTCGATGAGATTAAATCTACGGATAGCAAGTCGGGAGATCTGGTGTTGATTGAGGATTTAGAAAAACGATATAACGCAGCTCAGAAATATGCAAAAATGGGAGATGTGGGGCCGAAAAATGTAACTGTATTTAGAAGAAACACGAAGGAAATCAAGGATCCTTATTCGCAGGCGATTCTGTGTTTATATCCGGCTAAGGGGGCGACTTGTTATTATTTTACTAAGAAAGGACCAAATGTTTGTAGTTGTACTGCGAATGGAGATATAAATGAAAACATTGAATTGGATCCTCCTGTAGATGCCCTACAAAAAATGATGAATGAAATATTTAAATAAAAAATGAAAAAATGTATTGACAAAAAAATAATGTGTGTTATAATAAATAGTGTTGTGAGAGTTTTTAATTTTTATAGTTAGATTAAAAATTTTAATATAGTTTCTATCCTTACTATTGAAGGGATAGAATGTGCCGATGTGGCGGAATAGGCAGACGCAAGGGACTTAAAATCCTTGATTTTAATTCCTTTGACTATGCTTCAAAGTGGCAATATAATGAAGTTTATAGAACCTTGAAAAAATTTTGATTGGAAATATCCCTTCTAAATATCCCTCCAATTTCTTGGTGAGAAATTTAGTCGAAAAATTTAGAATAATATGCCGATGTGGCGGAATAGGCAGACGCAAGGGACTTAAAATCCCTCGATGGCAACATCGTACCGGTTCAAGTCCGGTCATCGGCACCAAAGTTTAGGCTTTTTATATATAGTTTTTGTACATATATAAGAGCCTT
>CADBQS010000034.1 GCA_902796915.1 uncultured Ruminococcus sp. | reverse complement strand
TATGCTTGATAACCCTTTTTATTATGGTGAAATGAGGTTACGGTCAAGGGGAATACAAATTAAACACGTCTACGAACCACTGATATCAAAAGAACTATGGGATAAATGTCAAGAGCAACGGAAGATTCAAGCAGCCAAACCTTTTAACATTGGCGATATACCATTTTTATACAGGGGAGTGTTTCAAGATTATTATCAAAAACAAAAGACCTGTCCGTGTGAGTTGAAAAAGAAAAAATTCAGATACGTGGTTTCATATAAAGAAAATGGCGTTAGAGTTTATACACCAGAACGAATAATTGATAACCAGATGCTTTCTATTCTGGATCAAATAACGGTTCCAGATAAGATGATTACGGATTTTCAAGATTATGTGCAAGCCAATCAACAAGCAGAGGTAAACTTTATAAACAGTGAGATTGAGCGTTTGAAATCCGAAATAGAGCATATTGATAAGCAGCTCAACCGATTATTTGAGTTACGTATGAATGAAGAAATAAGTAAGAAGGAGTATCAAGTAAGAAAAGCTGATTACAATCTTCAAAAATCACGTTTACAGACACAATTAGAAGTAAAATACAGAGGTGATGATGGATTTAACGTTACAGTGCTCAATACGCTTAAAATCTTGTCTAAAGCAAAAGACATATTTACAGCTACAACCAGATCCTTAACAGATAAGCAGCTTCTTCTTCACTTATTGTTTAAACAAATTGTACTCCAGGAAGGCATTATAGGCTGTAGTCTCAATCAACCATTTTCTTTTATATTAAGTTATGACGTACTTAAAGCAACAGGAAATGATACAGCTACAAAAAATGAATCTTGCGAACTCCAGGAATTCCAAGGCTTAGAGGCTGATTTTGATGCTATTTCTGGTACTTTAAAAAATGAACGATTCGAACCGCAAATTCTTCTTAAAAATCAAGAGGTTAGACCGCAAAATCTAACCTCTGTTCAGTCTGGCTGGAGTGAGCTTGCAATACACGGACTAAGATTTTGATTGTTTATTGGATTTATTTTGTTTGATTGATGCTAATATTTCATTACCTAAAGGATCAAAAATTAAAGCAAATATGATAAATAGAAGCAGTGATATTTCTTCTGAGTAAAAATAATCATATGGATAGAGACCATGAGCAATATAATTCCGAATATTGATTCTATCATCTATCATTAAGTCTTTTAAGTGCCAGAGTAAATTATTGTCCAATATATTTTCCTTTATGACAGAATCAAGCAGATCTCTTAAATCAATTTTGTTGGCAAAGATTTCTGAACTATCAAATTTATAAATTGTTGGTTGTTTAATAGAGAGTATATGTCTTAATGAATTTTCAACTAAAGGAATAAGCATTGTCGCAGCTTCTAAATATTGGCATTTTATGAAATAATAAGTTCCTTTAGCAAATAGCTCTTCATATCCTTCAGGAATCATAGGATTATATAAAACAATATCATTAAAAGAATTTTTACTATAGAAAAATTTTTCATTTATTAATTCTAGTAAAGGTTTTATTCTCATACCATATACTAAATTTCTAGCTAATTGTTTATAAGTAAATTCCTTATAATCATTTGTGACTGAAACAGTTTGTCCTAAGTGATTTTGAAATGAAGTTGGGATAAAATCAGTCAATGATGGTTTATCAGAATTCGCTTGTTGTTGTATACTTTCTTGAGTTGGTAAATACCTTTTAGAAAGCCATAATCCCATAATGCACTCTTGAAATGATGCATTTTGATAGTCATTTAATAAATTTGTTACCTCTTTTGTTATATCAACTTCCGATGTTATAGTTTTATAATAATCATCATTTTGTGCCTGAAGTTCCTGAATTTGGCTACATAACTCTTCAATTTTTTGTTTGCAAGGATTTTTATGAATTCTTCTCAATGCTTCAATTGCTTGAGATAAAAAATAAATTTTTTTGTTAGGATTATTATCATTTTCTGCATGATCAATATATTTCTGAGCTAGATTTTCTAAAATATTTTGACATTGAGTATTATCTTTTAATTTGTGATAAATCTTACATAGGAGATAACTACATTTTTCAACCCAACAAAGATTTTGTTCTTTTGGCAAATAACTCTGAATTTGAGATATTATTTTTTGAT
>CADBQS010000033.1 GCA_902796915.1 uncultured Ruminococcus sp. | reverse complement strand
ATTTCTTTCCCACTGTGTTGTTCCTCCTTGTTTTTAGTTATTATACTTTTCCGAACAAGATGTTACAACTTTACTTTACCACAACAAAGTAACCAAAAAATACTCATCGATTTGATGAGTATTTTTTATACTTTATTACTATTTTTCTCTAAGATTTTTTCTCTTACCATCGCATATATAACCGCAAAAACCGGTACACCTAGTATCATTCCCGGAACTCCGAATAAGCCCCCTCCTATTATTACGCTGAACATTATCCATAGCCCCGAAATCCCCACAGAATTCCCAAGGACTTTCGGGCCAATTATATTGCCATCAATTTGCTGTAATATTAATACGAATATAGTAAACCATAAAGCTTTTATGGGATTTACCAATAACAGTACTAATATACTCGGTATAGCTCCAATAAACGGTCCGAAAAATGGTATTATATTTGTTATTCCGACAGTTACGCTAATTACCAAATCATAAGGAATATTTAATATTTTCATTCCTATGAAACATAATACTCCTATTATTAATGAATCCAGTATTTTTCCACTTATAAACTTACCAAACGTATCATGTGATAAATTCATTATCTTATAAAATTTATCTATACATTTTTTAGGAAAACACGCATTTAAAAAAATATGAAATTGTTTTAAAAGTTTATCCTTAGAGCCTATCAAATAAAACGATATTATTATTCCTATAATCCAGTTATAAACACCAACAGTAAAACTCTTTGTAAATCTATATACACTAGGAACTAATCTATTTGTAAACTTTTGTACATTACTCATAAAACCATCAAGAAATTTATCCGTTTGTTCAGGAGATAAGATTATCAAATTAAATTTTTCACTTAAAGAATCTATAAATATTGAAAATGACTCTATATATTGAGGAAAATTTGATATAAATTGGCTTATACTTTCAACCATCTCTGGAATTATTATTATAAGTAAAAACGCACAAGCACCAAATAAACATAAATACGCAGAAAATATCGAAACTGCATTTATTATTTTTTTATTTCCTTCATTCAAATATCTGCCGTAAACCTTATTCACAAAAAATTCATAAGGCCAATTTATTAAGTATGCTATTATAAACCCATATATAAATGGCGTAAGAACTTTTAACCATTTCATAGCGAATCCCATTATGCTCGACAAGTTCATTATAGAAAAAAATAATATAATACCGTAACTTATTAAAATAATTTTTTCTTTAATATTAGAATTTAACAAATTTAAGCCTCCCTATCAAAAGAAAGTTATTTGACTACTCGTTGGTAAATCCTCTAATACTCTAGCAGACTGTAGCGTTTCTATTACTGCTTTTGTTACCTTTGACCTTGACTGTAAATCATCTATCGAAATATATTTTCCCGCTTTTCTAGCTTCCTCTAATCCCTTTGCCGCTGCCATTCCTACTCCTGCAAGCGACGAAAATGGTAACCTTATTTTTCCATCTTCAACTAAAAATCTATATGCATCTGATTTATATAAATCTACGGGCAAAACATTAATTTTTCTTGCCATCATCTCATTTATTATCTGGAGTGTAGCATAAGAAGCTAATTCTTTTGCACTGGCTTCCTTACCCTTTTTCTCTATTTCCTCAATCTTATACTTTACCGCCTGATGTCCTTGCATCGCAACCGCTCCATCAAAATCTTCTCCTCGAACGGTAAAATATGCAGCATAATATTCTATTGGCCTATGAACCTTATACCAACCCAATCTCAAGGTCGCTATCATATATGCTGCAGCGTGAGCCTTTGGAAACATATATTTTATTTTCATACATGAATCTATGTACCATTGCGGTACATTATGTTTTTTCATCTCATCTATATGCTCTTCCGTTAGTAGCTTTGTAGCCTTACCTTTTCTTACTATTTCCATAATTTTAAATGCCATCTTTGGTTCCAAGCCCTTATACATTAAATATGTCATTATACTGTCACGAGTTCCTATAACCTCTGAAATCGTACAAGTACCATTCTTAATTAATTCCTGTGCATTTCCAAGCCATACGTCAGTACCATGCGACAGCCCTGAAACTTGTAATAAATCCGAAAATGTTTTAGGTTGTGCCTCTATAAGCATTTGTCTTACGAATCCCGTACCTACTTCAGGTAGCGAAAACGTGCCTGTTTGCGAATCTATATCCTCTGGTTCTACTCCTAATGCCTTAGTTGATGTAAATAACGACATAACATCTTTATCACTCATTGATACGTCCATTACATTTATTCCAGTATAATCTTCTAAATATCTATATATTGACGGTACGTCGTGTCCTAGTTCGTCCAGCTTACAAATTGTATCATGTATTGAATGGAAGTCAAAGTGCGTTGTTATATTATCAGATGTCTGGTCATTAGCTGGTCTTTGTACTGGACAAAAATCATACACTTCCATCCCCTTAGGTACTACTACCATTCCTCCTGGATGTTGTCCCGTTGTTCTTTTTATTCCAGTACATCCTAAAGAAAGTCTTGCTTCTTCTGCCTTGTGCAATGTAATACCATTTTCCTCTTCATATTTCTTTACAAATCCTAATGCTGTTTTATCTGCTATTGTACTTATTGTACCTGCCTTAAACACGTTATCTTTACCGAACAGAGTTTCTGTATATCTATGTGCTTCATTTTGATATTCTCCAGAAAAGTTTAAATCTATATCTGGAGTTTTATCGCCATCAAAACCAAGAAATGTTTCGAATGGTATGTCGTGACCATCTCTAAAATACGCTGTTCCACATTTGGGGCAGTCTTTATCTGGTAAATCAAATCCTGAACCATAGCTTCCGTCCGTAATAAATTCACTATTTTTACACTTTGGACACACATAATGCGGACAAAGCGGATTTACTTCTGATATTCCCGACATAGTTGCAACAAACGATGAACCTACAGAACCTCTTGAGCCTACCAAATATCCATGAGCCTCAGAATCTGCTACGAGTTTCTGTGCTGTCATATAAAGTACAGAGAACCCATGCTTTGTTATAGACGTTAATTCTCTATCTATACGGTCATAAACAATTTTAGGAAGCGGATCTCCGTATTTTGCTTTCGTACGTTCCCAAGTTATTCTTACTAAATCTTCTTCAGCTCCATCTATAAACGGAGGAAACACTCCTGGTGGAATAGGTGAAACTTCTTCTATCATATCTGCTATTTTATTTGTGTTTTCTACAACTACTTCATACGCTTTTTCTTTGCCTAAATATTCAAACTCTTCAAGCATTTCCGCCGTAGTTCTAAAGTATATAGGTGCTTGCATTTCTGCATCCTTAAATCCTTGTCCAGCTAATAGTATTTTTCTATACTCTGCATCCTTCGGGTCCATAAAGTGCACATCGCATGTTGCCACGACTGGTATACCTAATTCTTCTCCTAATTTTACTATTGTTTTATTAAATTCAATGAGCTGTTCTTCAGACTGTACTATACCATCTCTAATCATAAATTGATTGTTCCCGAGAGGTTGTATTTCCAGATAATCGTAAAATCTAGCTATTTCAAGTAACGTTCCCCACGGTCTACCTGCTACTACGGCCCTAAATAACTCTCCAGCTTCACATGCACTTCCTATCAATAAACCTTCACGAAGTTTTTCTAGTTCACTTTTTGGAATTCTTGGTTTTTTATAAAAATAATTTAAATGAGACATCGATATTAATTTATATAAATTTTTTAGTCCTACCTTATTTTTTACTAATATAATTTGATGATATGAAACTTCCTTTTTGGGATCTACCCCAGAAAACACCGTATTGATTTCACTTATTAAATTTATTCCTTTTTGCTTTTTCATCATTTTTATTAGCTCTAAAAATATATTTGCAAGAGCTATAGCATCGTCTGAAGCTCTATGATGATTAAATTCGGGTATTTTCAGAAACTTTCCTACTGTATCTAATTTATGATTTTTTAAAGTAGGAAGCAAAGTCCTGCACATCGGCACCGTATCTATATAAGAAAACTCAAAATCTATTTTATTTCTCTTGGTTGCTGCTTGTATAAATGATGTATCAAATGTAGCATTATGTGCTATTAATACGGGTAATTTTCCGCAAAAATCCTTAAACATATTTATAGCATCTTTTTCACTTGGGGCATCTTTAACCATATCATTATTTATACTTGTAATTTGAACTATTTTCTCGGGTATTGGCATACCCGGATTTACAAACGTACAAAATGTGTCTGTAATCTTACCGTTTACAATTTTAACTGCTCCTATTTCTGTAATCCTATCATTTTTAGCACTTAATCCCGTAGTCTCAATATCAAAACATATGAGTTCATCATCAAACGATGCTTGTGTTTCTCCTATTACAATCGATATTGTATCATTAACAAAATAGTCCTCTACTCCATATATGACCTTGATATTTCCACCAGATTTTTTTATCTTATTAACCGCATTCATTGCCTCCGGAAATGCTTGAGCTACACCATGGTCTGTTATAGCTATCGCACAATGGCCCCACTTATATGCTCTTTCTATTAAATCCGAAGCTTGTGTTACTCCGTCCATTGACGACATATTTGTATGTAAATGTAATTCTACTCTTTTTTTATCGGCATCATCCATAACATCTATTTTATTTACTAAACTAATATTTCTAGGTCTCATTGTTACATCTCTTTCATACTTGTCGTATGATACTTCACCTGAGACCAGAATTGTAGTACCTTTGCTTAATAGTTCAAATTGGCTCGGCTTATCTTTTCTTTCAATAAATTTAAGAGTCATAGAGCCTGTATAATCCGTAATATTCACAGAATATATTCTTTTAGAACCATCTCTTGTTTCGTGACTATCAAAAGTAAAAATATCCCCCCATATCACTACGTTTCCTCCATCATAAGGAATATCTTTTATAGCAATAGGTTTACTCTTTATATTACTGCCATATATTGCTTTAGCTGATGATAAATCTATATTAGGTAACAAGTTTGAGCCTTTTCTAACATTAATATATTTCTTTTTATCTAAGGTTGGTAAATTTGATTCTTCTTTTTTCTTTACTACAGGTTTATTTTCAATTGTTATTGCTGATTTTAATATTTCATCCTTTTTATCTTTATAACTCTCGTCATCCGACTCTATATTAAGCTTACCGATAAATTTTACCTCTACTTTAGATTTTACTTTTTCATGAATTATTTGACTAATTTTTTTATCAATCTTTTTATTGACTAATAAATCATAGCCTCCATGTTTAAGTTCTATATTTATTGTATTTTCTGATAAGTTCACATTTGAATCTTTTAATATTCCATTTAACGATAAATTTTCAGACACTAAATCATTAATAATTCCATTTATTAAAAATTTATCTACACTTAAATCCTTATAATTAGCATTTATTTTTACTTGTTTTAATTTCAATTTTGAATTAAGCATAATGCTTTCAGATTCTTTTATTATATTATCACATACAAATTCACAGAACGAAACATTAATATGCATCGTTCTGTCTTTTTTATTTAACTCTATTAACTCTATTTCCCCATCTAAGACTTCTTTGGGAAATCCTTTTACATCTACGTATTCGTCAAAAAAATTTCCAAATGTACTCATTGCTTTCTTCTTTCTCTACATTTTTTCTACTTCTTTAATTAATTCCTCAAGTAAATTTTCTTCCGGTACTCTTTTTATAATTTTATCCTTCTTAAAAATTATCCCTATACCATTACCACCCGTAATGCCAATATCCGCATCTCTAGCTTCTCCAGGGCCGTTAACTACACAGCCCATTACTGCTATTTTTATATTCTTTTTACAATTAGCTAAAGCCTTTTCTGCTTCATTTGCTAACTTTATTATATCAATCCTTGTTCTACCACATGTTGGACAAGATATAAATTCTACTCCGTCTTTTCTAATTCCTAAAGCTTTTAATATATCTATTCCGGCATGCACTTCATTTAGTGGATTTGCTGTTAATGAAACCCTAACCGTATCTCCTATACCGTCAAGGAGCAGTGAACCTATACCGCAAGAGGACTTTATAAGTCCCATTCTTTCTGTACCTGATTCCGTAACTCCAATATGTAATGGATACTCACATTTTTCTGAAATTAGTCTATATGCTTCTATCGTACTTTTTACGTCTGATGATTTCATTGAAATTATTATATCATCAAAATCATATTTTTCTAGTAGCGATGCATTATATAGCGCACTTTCGCACATAGCCTGTGGTGTAGCCGTACCATATTTTTTCAGTATTTCTTTTTCCATTGAACCTGAATTTACACCTATTCTTATTGGTATTCCTCTACTTCCACAAGCTTTCGCTACTGCCTTAACATTTTCCTCAGAGCCTATATTCCCCGGATTTATCCTTACTTTATCAACTCCGGCTACAACCGATTCTATAGCTAATTTGTAATTAAGATGTATATCCGCTACAACAGGTATTTTGAGCTTTTCTTTCAATGCATATATTAGCTTCACAGATTCCATATTTGGAACGGCGACTCTTATTATCTCACATCCAGCATCTTCTAATTCTAATGCTTGAGATATATTTTTTTCTACATCATACGAAGGAACATTTAACATAGATTGCACAGTTATAGGGCTATTTCCCCCAATAATTAAACTTCCAACTTTTACACTTTTACATCTTCTACGCATAAATAAAATCTCCTAAAATTATCAGCTAAAATGCTTCATGACATCACTGTAAGTTATTAAAATCATTAATAATATAAATAAAACAAATCCTGCGGCATGAATCCAACCCTCATATTTAGGATTAATTGGATTTCTAAATATTAATTCAACTAATAAAAATACCAGTCTACCGCCATCTAAAGCAGGTAACGGAAGCAAATTTATTATTCCTAAATTTACTGTTATCATCATCATTATTGATATAATATTAGTTACGGCCTCTAATATTCCTACTTTCAGTCCCTCTTTAGCCGCTTCTCCTATAACCGATGCTGCCCCTACAGGTCCTGCCATATCTTTTAAGCTAAATTTACCTGTCACAAGTCCTATTACGCTGGACCATACCATTCTAACTGTAGATAAGGTTTCCAAAAAGGATTGTTTTATTAAATTCCAGAAATTCTTTTCTATAGGTTCAACACTGAAGTCAAGTTTTATGTGTTCTTTTCCATCTTCAGTAGTAACTGTAGCAAATTCTACTGAATCTAAATTTACTTTTTCTCCATTTCTATTGACTTCAATATCTAACTTACTTTTGTTAGCTGTTGACAATGCAAATGCCAAATCCTTTGATGAATATATTGAAAATCCATCAACAGAAATTATAGTATCTCCCACCATTAGGCCTGAACTACTAGATACAGAATTTTCAACAAATGAACCTATAGTTGTTGAAGCAAAATTATTCTGTTGCGATAATATAATAAACATCATAACTAAACCAAGTATCATGTTCATTATTGCCCCAGCAGATACTATTATCATTCTTTTCCATACTGCCTTACTGCCAAACGAAGTTTCTGAATCACTTTTTTCATCTTCGCCTTCCATATCACAAAATCCGCCTATTGGAAAGGCTCTTAGTGCATATATTGTATCCCCTTTTTTAAATTTTAAAATTCTTGGTCCCATTCCTATTGCAAACTCATTTACTTTTACCCCAAAAAGTTTTGCTGTAAAAAAATGGCCAAATTCATGCACAAATACTATTAAATTAAATAGCAAAACAGCAAATATTATTAATACTATATTCGTTAACATTTTTGTTCCTCCTTATTAAAAATACTTTACCTTATCAATAACATAATCCCTAGCCTGTTTATCTGAATTTAGTACATCATCTAATTTTTGTACTTTTACGCTTTTAATATTCTCCATCGCACCCTTTACTAGATTAGGAATATCTAAAAACTTTATCTTACCGTTTAAATAAAACTCTACGGCCTTTTCATTCGCCGCATTTACAATTGTCGGCATTGTTTCTCCTATTTTATATGCCTCTATACATAATTTTAGGCAAGAAAACGTATCATAATCAGGCTTTGAAAATGTTAACTTAGGATTATCAATAAAATTTAAAGCTTCTACCTCACTTTTTACTCTTTCAGGATACGTTATTGCATATTGTATTGGAATTCTCATATCCGGAACTCCCATCTGAGCAATTATAGATTTGTCCTTAAACTCTACCATTGAATGTACGATGCTTTCCCTGTGTACTAAAACATCAATCTTTTCCACTGGTAAATTAAAGAGCCAGGCTGCCTCTATTACTTCTAATCCTTTATTCATCATCGTAGCTGAATCTACCGTGATTTTTGCTCCCATACTCCAATTAGGATGCTTCAAGGTTTGTTCAAGCGTAACATTTTTGAGCTGTTCCATATTCATTCCCCAAAATGGGCCGCCAGAAGCTGTAAGTATAATTTTATTTATCTCTTTATCACTATGGCATCCTTGTAAACACTGAAATATAGCTGAATGTTCACTGTCTACTGGTAATATCTTCACTCCGTTTTCCTTAGCCAGCTTCATAACAAGTTCTCCACCTGTAACAAGGGTTTCCTTATTGGCTAAGGCAATCGTCTTCTTTGCTTTTATAGCCGATATTGTAGGTATAAGTCCTATCATACCCGTAACTGAGTTTAATATCATTTCTGTATCACTAAAGCTCGCTACTTCACATAGTCCATCCATACCTGAAACAACTTTAGTTTTTGTATCTTTTATACGTTCTTTCAAAATCTTACTTGCTTCTAAATTATATACAGCTACAATTTTAGGCTTAAATTCTCTAATCTGATTTTCCAATAAATCTATATTATTATTTGCAGCCAAGCCCAATACATCTATTTTTAAGTTTCTAATAACATCAAGAGCTTGACAGCCAATAGAACCTGTTGAGCCTAAAATACAAATTTTATGTATCATAAAAAATTCTCTCTTTCTACGAAATAATATTAAAACATCTTATAAACAAATATACGTATGGAGCTACAAATATCAAGCTATCAAACCTATCTAAAATCCCACCATGACCTGGTATTACGTTTCCAAAATCCTTAACATGGCAATTTCTTTTTATAACAGAAAAGCATAAATCTCCTATAATTGAAATAGGTGAACCTATTAAGCCTAAAATAATCAATCCAATATAATTTATATTAACCTTATTAGCAAAAATAAAATTATTAAATATAAAACCTATTAATATCATTGACAAAATACATACAATAACTCCGCCAATCGCACCCTCAATAGTTTTCTTAGGGCTTACCCTCGGGCATAACTTATTTTTGCCAAATTTCTTACCACAAAAATATGCTCCTGTATCCGACATCCAAGCTACTCCCATTGCAAGTAATACATAAAAGCTTCCATATTGCCCACCATAATCTCTTATTTTTACAATATTAGAAAGAGAAAATGTTAATAAAATTGATATTGCATATATAGTTGTAATATCCTTTAATCTAAGCGTATGGTTAAATATTAATATTGAAAAAATTATTAACGTATACAAAAACCAAGATATATTCCATAACATCCCATCACCAAACATCGGCATTATAGAGACAAATACTGATGTTGGGATTGTTATGCTATAAAATTCAGATATACCCATAACGGAAAATATTTCAGATACCGCCAATATAGATATCAATGCTACAAGTATATTTATTATCATCGGAAAACTTTCATTAAATATCAATACTCCAAGGGCAAATAATGCACCAATAACCCCAGAAATTATTCTTTTAGACATAACCTATACACCTCCAAAACGCCTATTACGATTAGAAAATTGTTTTATTGCATTATCTATATCCTTACGTTTGAAGTCCGGCCATAAAACGTCCGTTACAAATAATTCCGCATATGCTATCTGCCATAATAAAAAGTTAGAAACTCTATATTCTCCACCTGTCCTTATTAAAAGGTCTACGTCAGGCTGATTGGCTGTATATAATCTATCATTTAAATCCTTTTCAGATATTTTATTTGCACTTATTTTGCCATTTAATATATCATCTATTAATAATTTAGTAGTTCTTAATATCTCTGCTCTTGCTCCATAATTTACTGCTATATTAAGTACCATTCCCGTTCTATCTTTTGAATTTTCTTGTATTTCTTGAGATAAATTTCGTAAGCTTTCAGAAAATGCCGACATATCTCCTATAAAATTTATCCTCATGTTTTCATGACTGAAGTCTGAAATAGCTTCCTTCATATAATCTTCAAAGAGATTCATTATAGAATTTACTTCTTCTTGTGGTCTTTTCCAATTTTCAGTCGAGAATGCGTAAACTGTTAGATACTTAATTCCTATTTCACTGCAATATCTTGCTATATCTCTAAAGGTTTGTGCCCCAAACTTGTGTCCAACACTTCTAGGCATACCCCTTTTCTTCGCCCATCTGCCATTTCCATCCATAATTATAGCTAAATGGGTAGGTAGATTAAGTGATAATTTATTTTCTTTAAATTTTTTAAAAAATAATCCCATAAAGGCCTTTCTTTCTCATAAACATTTATTTTATGCTATACCTCCATAAGCTGCTTAGATTTATTAGAGCAAAGCGTTTCTATTTGTGTACAGTATTTATCTGTCATATCTTGAGCTTCCTTTTCTGATTGTTTTAATTCATCTTCGGTTATTTCAGAACTTTTTTTCATAGCTTTTAATTTATCTATTAAATCACGTCTTACAGAGCGTATTGCTACCTTAGAATCCTCTGCCATTTTTGATACTTCTTTTACTATTTCTTTTCTGCGGTCCTCTGTAAGTTGCGGGAATATAACTCTAATTACCTTTCCATCTGTCTGCGGATTTACTCCCAAATCAGCTTTTTGTATTGCCTTTTCTATTCCGCTAACTACTGATATATCCCAAGGTTGAATCGTTAAAACTCTTGCTTCCGTTACAGATACTGCTGCAACCTGATTAATTGGCGTTGGTGTTCCGTAATAATCAACTGTTATTTTATCAAGTATTGCCGGGTTAGCCCTACCTGCACGCAATGATATATATTCACTATTTAATGCATCTGCCGTTTTCTTCATTCTATTCTCTGCATTTTCAAATACTTGTTTCATGTATAATTCCTCCATTAATTTCTATTTTACAATTGTTCCAATACGTGCCCCACACATTGTTTCATATATATTATCTGGTTTATTTATATTAAATACTAATATTGGTATATGATTATCTCTACACATAGATGCTGCCGTACTATCCATTACTTTCAAGTCCTTACTTAAAACCTCTTCAAATGATACTTCATCATACATCTTAGCTGAAGGATTAGTTTTAGGGTCTGAATCGTAAACTCCATCCGTATTCGTAGCCTTTAATATTACTTCCGCTCCAATTTCCGCTGCTCTTAATGCCGCCGCCGTATCTGTTGAAAAGAATGGGCTACCTGTACCGCATCCAAAAATTACTATTCTTCCTTTTTCAAGGTGCCTTACTGCTCTACTGCATATATATGGTTCGGCAATTTGATGCATTGCAATTGCCGTTTGTACTCTTACTTCTATTCCTAATTGTTCAAGTACATCGCACATACCTAACGAATTTATAACCGTTGCCATCATTCCCATGTGGTCGGCACGAGTTCTGTCCATTTTACCACTACTACGTCCACGCCAAAAATTTCCTCCACCAATCACAATTCCAATTTGCACACCTGCATCAGAGCATTTCTTTATTGCCCTACCTATACTTAACGCTGTATCAAAATCTATGCCATTTTTATTTTTTCCTGCTAATGCTTCACCACTAATTTTAAGTAGTACTCTCTTATATTTTGTATTCAAATCTGCACTCCCCTTTCAGGATATTTTTGCCTACATTAGCATTTTACAATAATATTTGTGTTCTGTAAATACCTCTTTATTCTATACATAGTAATACAAGATGGATTTTTTACTGCATATTCCATCTTGTATTTTAATGTTATTTTATTTCTTTCGTAGCCTCTTTAATGGACAAATTAATTCTTCCTTTTTCATCTATACTTGTAACTTTTACAAATACTTCATCGCCTAATTTTAATACGTCACTAACTTTTTCTACTCTTTTTTCATCTAGCTGTGATATATGGCATAATCCTTCTTTTCCCTGAGCTATCGTTATAAATGCACCAAAATCCATTATTCTCGTAACTGTACCTTTATATATAACCCCAGGCTCTATCTCTATTGCTATTGAATCTATCACATCTAATGCCTTCCTACAATTCTCTATATCTTCACCCATAACAAATATTCTTCCGTCTTCTTCTATATCTACTTTAACGTTAAAATCAGAAGAAATCTTTTGTACGACTTTACCTCCAGAACCTATAACCTCTCTTATTTTATCAACTGATATTCTTGTTGACAAAACTTTCGGAGCATATTTAGAAAGTTCATCTCTTGGCTTATCTATTGCCTTTAGTATTATTTCATCTAATATATAAATTCTTGCCTTATGAGTTTTTTCTAATGCTTCCTTTACCATTTCTGGGAGTAATCCTTCTATTTTTAAATCCATTTGTATTGCCGTAATACCTTCATGAGTACCCGCTACTTTGAAGTCCATATCTCCAAAGAAATCCTCTAAACCTTGAATATCGACCATCGTCATCCACTTATCACCTTTAGTTATCAAGCCGCATGATATTCCGGCTACAGGTGCTTTTATCGGTACGCCTGCATCCATAAGAGCTAAGGTTGAACCACATACAGAACCCTGCGACGTTGAACCGTTAGATGATACCACCTCAGATACTAATCTAAGTGCATAAGGGAAATCCTCCTCAGACGGTATAACAGGCGCCAATGCTCTTTCTGCTAAAGCTCCATGTCCGATTTCTCTTCTACCTGGTCCTCTACTTGGTCTAGCCTCTCCTACGGAATATGATGGGAAATTATAATGATGCATATATCTTTTACTTATTTCATTATCTATTCCGTCAAGAGTCTGTTGCTCACTCAGTGGCCCTAATGTTGCTATTGTCATAACCTGAGTTTGTCCTCTTGTAAATAAACCTGAACCATGTACTCTAGGAAGTATACCAACCTCTGCTGCTAACGGACGAATCTCATTCATTCCTCTTCCATCTACTCTTTTTTGTTCGTCCATTAGCCAACTTCTAACTATTTCCTTTTGAAGTTTATACATACATTCATCTATATCCTTAATATTCTCAGGATAAGCTTCATCAAATTTACTATGTACTTTCTCGTATATAGGTTTCAAGTTTTTATCCCTTGTTAGCTTGTCATCTGTGTTTAGAGCTAATTTAACATCTTCACTAACATATTCCTTTATACTTTCGTACATCTCTTTAATGGGTTCAATATCTTCAAAAACAAATTTTTCTTTTCCAATTTCATTTTTTATCTCATTTATAAACTTAATGATGCTTTGATTTGCTTCGTGTCCGGCCATTATAGCCTCATACATTATGTCATCGCTAATCATATCCGCTCCGGCTTCTATCATAGCAATACGCTCAGACGTTGATGCAACCGTAAGAGATAATTTCGATTTTTTCCTCTGCTTTTCAGTTGGATTTATAACTATTTTACCATCAACATAACCAACAAAGGCTCCCGATATAGGTCCTTTCCATGGTATATCAGATATGCTAAGTGCTACTGACGTACCAATCATTGCCGTAATTTCAGGTGAACAATCTTGGTCAACAGACATAGCCGTACATGACACGCATACGTCATTTCTCATATTTTTAGGGAATAGTGGTCTTATTGGTCTATCTATTAACCTAGATGTGAGTATTGCTTTATCCGATGGTCTTCCCTCTCTCTTAGAAAATGAACCGGGTATTTTCCCTACTGAATACATTCTTTCTTCAAAATCTACAGATAAAGGGAAAAAATCCACTCCTTCTTTTGGCTTAGATGATGCCGTTACCGCAACGTTTATTACTGTATCACCATATCTTATAAGGCAAGAACCATTGGCTAACTGTGCTATTTTTCCTGTTTCAACAACTAATTTTCTTCCTGCAAACTGCGTTTCAAACACTTTATAATTTTCAAACATTTATAAACCTCCGATTATATTTAAGGAGTAACGGGTTTGATATTTAGCAATAAAATAAATTTTTATATAGATTAGATAAAAACTTATTTCACTGCTAAAATATTTTTAAATTACTCCTTTTAATATGAATAAGCAGGTAACCATGCGGTCACCTACTTTTAATAAGCTCTTATTTACGTATACCTAATTGTGCAATTATTGTTCTATATCTCTCTATGTCTTTCTTCATTAAATAATTTAATAAGCTTCTTCTATTACCAACCATCTTTAATAGTCCTCTACGAGAATGATGATCCTTCTTATGAATTTTCAAATGCTCTGTTAAATCATTAATTCTCTTTGTCAATAAAGCAATTTGAACCTCTGGAGATCCAGTGTCACCTTCGCTACGTGCATATTTTTGGATTAAATCTGTTTTTTCTTCTTTTAACATTTTTAAACTCACCTTTCATATTTTACCCAATTTTATAGCTAAAACTATAAGCAATCTCAGAATAAGCAACTTATAAGTCCATATACCGAGAAAGGGGGTACGTGAATTATTTTAACACTTATATTTTAGTTTGTAAAGAGTAAAAGTTTTAATGAAATATAATGTTTATATCCAAATAAATATTATATTTAGATAGTTATAGATGTATATTAAAACACTTTGTTATTTTTTATTTTCAATGATATATTTAAGAAAAATAAATATTTAAAATAATTATTTCCCAAAAAACTGTTGACATTATATATATATATATAATATTAATAGATATTATATAGAAAAGAGGTGATTTTATGAAACCTTTTAGTGAATTGGTTAGTGAATTGGCTGGTACAGCGTCTACTGGTATAATGGGTGTTCTAGTTAAAAATGGAATAGACAAAGCAGTTGCTAAAAAAGCAGCCGAAGCGGCAGCTAAGGAATTAGCCAAAAACAAAGATTTCGCGGAAAACGAAGCATTTCGTATGAGATTTGGAGATTAATGAACATCAAATTAACTGATTTAATTAACAAAACATTACCTCATTAAATGAAGTAAGATAATTTCATTTAATGAGGCTTTTATTTTAATATTTATTATTTACCATAATATGCTTTTGTATATATTTCTTTAATTTCACTTATCAATGGATAACGTGGATTTGCTGTTGTACATTGGTCTTCATGGGCATTCTCTGAAAGTTTTTGTAAACTATCAAAAAATGTTTTTTCATCTACTCCACACTCTTTAATACTCATTGGCATTTCTATTTCTTTTTCCAAATCTATTATAGCCTTTATAAGATTTTTAACACTCTCTTCAGTCGTTTTACCACCCTTACCTATAAATTCTGCTATGCGAGCATATTTTTTATCTGCTACAAATTTCTCATACTTAGGGAATGTTGCAAATTTTGTAGGTTTAGTCGCATTATACGCTATAACATGTGGCAATATTACTGCATTTGCACGTCCATGAGGTATATGATACTCTCCTCCTAATTTATGTGCCATAGAATGGTTTAAGCCTAAGAATGCGTTTGTAAATGCCATTCCTGCTATACACGAAGCGTTATGCATCTTTTCTCTTGCTTCGGCATCTTTAGCGCCATTCTTATATGCTCTTGGCAAATATTCAAACACCATTCCTATTGCTTGTAGAGCTAAACCATCTGTATAATCACTTGCCATTACTGATACATATGCTTCTATTGCATGCGTTAGAACATCCAATCCTGTGTCTGCCGTCGGAGCCTTAGGTAAACTCATTACAAACTGTGGGTCTATGATTGCTACATCCGGAGTCAAAGAGTAGTCGGCCAAAGGATATTTTATATTTCCGAAATGCTTATCTGTTATTACTGAGAATGCTGTAACCTCAGAGCCTGTTCCCGATGTTGTTGGTATCGCTACAAACTTTGCTTTTTCACCTAATTTAGGGAATTTATAAGAACGTTTTCTTATATCCATAAATTTAAGCTTCATTCCATCAAATGTAGATTCAGGATGCTCATAAAATAGCCACATTCCTTTTGCCGCATCTATTGCCGAACCTCCACCCAAAGCAATTATTACGTCAGGCTTAAATTGCCTCATTACTTCTACGCCTCTATTTATTGTTTCCACATCCGGATCCGGTTCAACATCATAGTATATCTCAAATCTACACAACTTAGGACGTTTACGTAAATAATACAGTACCTTATCAACGTATCCAAGCTTCATCATCGTTGCGTCTGTTACTATAAAAGCTCTCTCGATGTTTTCCATCTTTTCAAGATATTGTATTGAATCTTTTTCAAAATATATTTTAGGTGGAATTTTGAACCACTGCATATTTACCCTCCTTTTTGCTATACGTTTCTTATTAATAAGGTTTACAGATGAAACATTTGATGTTGTTGAATTGTGTCCATACGAACCACAGCCAAGAGTTAATGAAGGTGTATTTGTATTATAAATATCACCGATAGCTCCTTGTGATGACGGAGAATTAGATATAACTCTTCCTACTTTCATAACCTTTCCGAATTCATTTATTATGTCTTCATTCGTACTGTGTATTACTGCCGAATGGCCTAGTCCGCCCATTTCAAGTGTCTGTCTTGCTATGTCAAAGCCCTCTTCGGCATCTTCTACGATATAATAAGCAAGAATCGGTGAAAGCTTCTCCCTTGAAAGTGGATAATCTATACCTACTCCATCAAGCTTTGCAAGTAATATTTTTGTATCTTCGGGTACATCCACACCTGCTTGCTGTGCTATCCAGTGCGCAGTCTTCCCTACTACTGCTGGATTTAATGTATTCTTTTCTGGGTTGATAACATATCCTGATACCTTATCTATTTCATCAGATTTTAAGAAATAACAACTATTTTCTTTCATTATTCTTTCAAAATCTTTAGAAATTTCTTCATCTACAATAACTGCCTGTTCTGATGCACATATCATTCCGTTATCAAACGTTTTCGAAAGCATTAAATCTGTACAGGCTCTTTCAAGGTTTGCTGTCTTTTCTATATAGCAAGGAACATTTCCTGGTCCAACTCCCAGTGCCGGTTTACCTGTTGAATATGCTGAACGCACCATTCCTGCTCCGCCTGTAGCTAATACTAGCGCTACACCCGGATGCATCATTAATTCACTTGTAGCCTCTATTGATGGGTACTCTATCCATTGTATACAATTCTTAGGAGCTCCAGCTTTTATAGCTGCATCTCTTAAAATTTTAGCAGCTTCTACTGAAGATTTTTGGGCTGACGGATGAAAACCAAATATTATAGGATTTCTTGTTTTAGCACATATCAAACACTTAAACATTGTTGTAGATGTAGGATTCGTTACAGGCGTAACTCCAGCAACAACTCCAACTGGTTCTGCTACTTCAACATAACCTTCCATCTCATTTTCATCTATAATTCCAACTGTCTTTTCATATTTTATTGAATGCCATATATACTCAGTAGAGAACATGTTTTTTATTATTTTATCTTCTAAAACTCCCCTACCAGTCTCTTCCACTGCCATCTTAGCTAAATCCATATGATTGTCTAATCCTGCTAGCGACATAGCGTGTACGATTTTATTAACTTGTTCCTGATCTAGGTTCATATACTCGTCAAGAGCTACTTGAGCCTTTCCAACTAAGTCATCTATCATCTCTTTTACATTTACCTCTGATTTTTCTTTGACAGATTTATTATTAGCCATTGAATACTACCTCCTAAAATATTACTACCATTATACTATTTGCTTTTAATAGAATATACATTAAACATCATAGTATGATACAAATAATTTATAAATACCCATAAAATAATTATGGTATTTACTGTACAATTTACTTGTGATTATACCAACACATTAAAATATTGTCAATAAAATAGCATTAATATATATTATGGGCAATAATATGAGATAATATTCCATTTTAAATATTTACTTCTTACACAACATAATAATATCCAATAGTTTTTTTAATTCTGTCTTTTCCTTTCTTGATATGACGAGAAACACACGAAATATCTATCCCTAAGATATCAGCTATATCTGTCATCTTTTTCATTTCACCGTAATATAATAAAAAGCAAACTTTCTGTTTTGGTGTTAACTCGCCATCAATAACTTTTTTTAATAAACTTTTCATTCTTTTTCTCTCCTTATAATTACTTTCTAAATTATTGTCTTGATATGCTTTAACTCCAGCCAATGCTTCTGTGAAATCATCTAAAATTAATTTTTTATTTGCCATTTTTAATCACCTCATATTTATGATACAAATATTCCCCTGTATGCTTTAATTCTAAGTATATTGTGTACAAAGTTTGTATTCTGTAATGTAGCTCTAAATCATCTGTACTGTTTTTTGAAAGTTTCTTTAAATTTCTTATGTAATTATTAAGGACATTTGATTCTAAAAAGTATTTCTCTGACAATTCTTTATAATCCATATTTCCTCCTTTCAACACGTTTCGTGTAGAACCGCATAAAAATATACTTTTTTCTTTATAATATAATATTACTATAACAAAATTATCTTGCATATACTTTTAATTTTATCATATTAATCATAATTAGTCAATAGCCAAACTTAATAATTATTTTCAATAATTAAATCAAATTCTAAACATATATTAATGCATAAAAAAGATTTTATAGTTGCACACAAATTGTGTGCGTGGTATAATTCAAATATGTATGAATACTAGTTCATTTTGATTTGTTATAACATTTTAATTATTGTGTATAATTATTATTAATATATTTTTTGCCTAGGAGGTTGACTATAATGGATAACAATTCTTTCGGTAGCAAATTAAAAGAGCTACGACTAAAATCAGGGCTAACTCAAGCTCAACTCGCTGACAGATTAGATATATCGGCTTCCACTATAGGTATGTATGAGCAAGACCGTAGGGAACCTGACAACGATACACTTACCATGTTATGCAAAGAACTAAATACAAGTGTGGATTATCTACTTGGTATAAAAGAAAACATTCGTCAATCTAATGAAGAAATTAGTAGTATAATATCTAATTATATAGATTTTATAAAAAATAATAATAATTTAAGATTTAATGGTATTCCAATTAGTGAAAAAGATAAAGAGGAAATTATCTCCGCACTGAGGGTAGCTTCTGCACTTTCGGAGTCCTCTTTTAATGATGAAAATAAAAATTCATAACCAATAACATTTTTTTATAAATCGTATATAATATAATTAAGAGCTTAATTTTGTTCTGTTTCCTATAAATTTTTGGAGAGTGAAGCAGGTGAAAAATATGTGTGGATATCGCCAGCAGGGTACTTTAGCACTTATTTTTGGACTGGGACTTACACTTTCATTTTTCTTACCTGAACGCCTCATAATAGCGTTAATATCCATTATGATTGTCGTTTTAGCTATAGCTCTTATCAAGTGCTAAATATTATAGTTAGGGGGCTTATTTTAAATGAAAGTTGTTGTTATAAAAAGTCCGAAATTTTTTGGTTTTTTCCTTAGAAAGATATTTGGAATAAAAAAGGAAGAAATTCAGCAATAAGTATAAAAAGGGGCACTACGTAAGGTTAAAAGGCCTTGTCGTAGTGCCTTATATTTTCGTCTGTATATGCCGCAGTTACACATGTAACGCTAGAGGCTCCAGCTTCATAAAGTACTTTTGAACATTCCATCAAGGTATTACCTGTAGTTAATATATCATCGCACAGCAATATATTTTTTCCTTCTATTAATTCAGGATACAAAGCAACATATACACCTTTGACGTTTACTGCTCTTTCCGATGCCTTTAGTTCATGCTGTTGTTTATTTGATTTTATCTTTTTCAACGTCGTGCAAAGATTTAAATTCATTTTCTTACCAATCATATAAGCTAATTCTTCAGCTTGGTCATACCCTCTTTGTCTTTTTCTCGATTCTGAAAGAGGCACATACGTAATCATATCAAATTTATTATTTTTAAATTTAAGGCTTATAAAACGTGAAATTTCAGTTGCAAATTGTTTTGCATATCCTCTATATTTACGAAATTTAAATCTTATTATGGCATCTCTTACTATTCCTTTATATCTAAACGGAGATATAAAAGTAATTTCATTAAATTTATTTTTTACTTTCACTAACCCCAATTTATATAACCCATCATTACGTATTTTTGCTAAGCAAATAGCACATCCACTATCGTTATTATCAATAATTTTGCCACAATACGGGCATTTTATTGGATAAAAAATATTCAATAATTTATTTACAAGATTTTTAAATAAACTCATTATCATTCTTTAAAATATGAAATAGCAGAATTTAATTGCTCATCTTCTTCATATTGTAATTCCTTATTTTCTAACATATCATTTTTATCTGAACTCATACTTATTTCTATATCAGGTGATATTCCATTACCATAAATCATTTTATCACTTTGCGTAACATAATAAGCTATCGGAAACATTATCACAGAACCATCTGATAACTGTAAATTTTTTTCCTTCAATGCCCTTCCGGCAGTTTTTTCTCCAATAATTTTAGCATTACCTGAATCTTTTAATGCAGAAGCCATAACTTCAGATATACCAGACGTATAACCATTGCATAAAACTGCAAAGTTACAATCCACACCATCAGATGTAGATTTATAAACGAGCTCCTTATTTCCTTTTTTATCAATCGAGCTAACAATATCACCACTGGGCAAAACATAATTAAGTATTTTTCCCGTTGATTCTATATCACCCTCGGAAACATTTCTTAAATCTATTATTATATTATTAACTCCAGCTGTTTGTAATGCTTGCATCGCTGAAATAAATGTGGAACCAGATTCTGAGCTTAAATTATTTATTCTAATATATCCAATATTATCTTCAATCTTATTATAACTGATTGAGTTACCCAATGCATTTTTTTCAGATAAATACTGCTTGTAATCAGCTTCATTATAATATTTACAGTCAATATTATCTATTCCATCAATATAACCATTACATATACTTTCTACCAATTTGTTTTCATCTATAGCCCCTATATATTCCTGACGAATTGCATAATCTATATCGCTAAGTTTTGAATACATCTGTTGTTTTTCATAATTATAAGATACAACACTATTAAATTTTTTCATAGCTACATTATAACTAATCGAATAAGCTGCCGCCGAAACAACTAATGTAACAGATACCGTAACACTAAGGGGAAATTTTTTATTGAGTAATTGCATTAACTTATTCAATGTTATCACCCCTACATTATTTTTTACTAAATTCAATCATTGGATTATACTTTGAACCATATGATCTAGTTTCAAAATGTAAATGTGGACCAGTCGAATGTCCCGTATTTCCTACATAACCTATAACTTGTCCTTTTTTTACTTTTTGTCCCTGTGAAACAGCCAAACCACTCATATGACCATAAAGGGTAGACTTTCCATTACCATGGTCAATGTGTAGATATGTACCATATCCACCACCCCAGCCACCTTCACTAGCTGTAATCACTTGTCCGTCGGCTGCCGCAACAATTTTAGCTCCATATATTCCCGAACCTGCAATATCTATCGCTCCGTGCATACTGGTTCTATTTACTGTATCAAAATAATCAGAAGAAATATGATAATATCCCGGTACAGGCCATGTGTATGCACCAGATGAAATTACAGTGTTCGAAGTACTCCCACTAGAAGATTGCTGTGATTGTTGCTGTTGCTTTTTTAGTTCTTCTTGTCTTTTTCTTTCTTCTTCTGCTTTACGTTTTTGTTCCTCATAATACCTTTGAATTTCTGCTTCAATTTGCTTTAACTCACTATCATTTTCATCTAATGCCTTTTTTACAGTTGCTTCAGTTCCTTGTAATTCCCTAATTATAGCTTCACTTTCATCTATCAAAGACTGTAATTCACTTCTTTTGGAACTAAGGATTTTATTTTCGACTTCTGCCTCTGCTTTATTTTTTTGTATTTCTGCTTTTTCAGTCTCTATATCGGACATACACTTATTTAATTCGTCAATTAAATTTGATATGGTCGTACTTACAGTTCTTACCATTTCTGCCTTATCTAAAAAATCTTCAAACGTTTTTGCACCTAATATTATATCAAGAGTTGAAGCATCACCTGCTATATATATAGATCTTAGGCATGATTTCAAAGAAATCATTTTATTTTCCATTTCAATTTGTAATTGCTTTAATTTATTTTCTCTATTTTCAATTTCTTGCTCCAAACCTAATATATATTTATTAGAAGTATCTATTTGCTCTTTTACTATCTCTATTTGTTTATCAAGAGCATCTTTTTTACTCGTTTCATCATATATATCATTCTTAGCCTTTTGTAAGTTATTTTTTAATTCTTCACTTTTTTTCTTTAAAGCTTTCTTCGTAGATTCACTTTCTTTTATGCTCGTACCAAATACTAAATGAATATCTTTAAAGGCTGGTACCATAAATGTAGATAAAATAAATATAGCTATAATTTTTTTCAAAAACTTACCACGCAACAACATCTCCACCCTCTTTCTTTAAATAACGACTAATCGAAATAAGCCCACCAACAAGCCCAAATAAAATTCCTACTATCGAAAATCCTCCTGCAACATACCAAATTAAGTTGTCAAAAGGTATCCCCTTAAACGGAACTATATTATTTATTACTACCATCAGTTCATCATAAGCAAATTTAAGAATTATCGTCGATAAAACTGCTGAGATAAGACCTATTGTCATTCCCTCTATTATAAATGGAATACGTATAAACCAGTTCGTCGCCCCTACAGATTTCATTATACTAATTTCAAATCTTCTGCTATACATTGTTACTTTTATTGTATTTGAAATTATAAACAGTGAAACTGCTCCAAGCGATATAATTACCCATATACCCGCATTTGCTACTAATCTATTTAAATCTGTTAATCTTTCAGCCGTATCACTTCTATCGCTAACAGCCTCTATTCCATCTATCCTATTTATATCAGATACTGTATTTTCATATTGAGATAAATCTTCCATCGTAACATGAAATGCATCAGGCAATGGATTTTCATCTTCTTGTAAAACTTCAAATAAAGCTCCCAGCATCTCTTTATATTCTTTTACTGCTTCTTCTTTAGGGTAAAAATTACAAGACAAAACATTTGGTATGTTCTTAATTTTATTACCAATGTTTTCTGCTTCAGATGACGTTACTTCTTGTTTTAAATAAACAGTTATAGTATTTTGTTCCTCAATAGATTTAAGAGTATTGCTTATATTAATAGAAAGTAATACGGCTCCACCTGTGAGAATAAGGCAACATATCATCACAAGTATTGATGCTAAAGACATCATTCCATTAACCCAAACATTTTTGAATCCTTCTTTTATAAAATATTTTATAGAGCTAAATCTCATTTTTGGTCACCTCTTATTAGCCCGGTATCATTTTTTACTCTTCCCTCTCCTATTTCAACCGTTCTAAAATGGAAGTGCTTTACTATAGATAAATCATGCGTAACCATGACTATTGTTGTCCCACATTTATTTATTTCACCCAATAATTCAACTATTTCAAACGACATAGATGAATCAATATTACCAGTAGGCTCGTCCGCAATTATCATACTTGGATTATTAACTAGTGCTCTCGCAAGTCCGACTCTTTGTTTTTCCCCACCAGATAACTCACTAGGTAATCTTCTCGCCTTATTTTCTAACCCAACAAGTCCCAAAACATAAGGTACTCTTTTTCTAATCTCTCTGTCGCTAGCACCTATTATATGCATAGCAAAAGCAACATTTTCAAACACTGTCATCTTATCAATAATTCTAAAATCTTGAAATACTATTCCCATCGTTCTTCTTAAATAAGGTATATCTTTTTTTCTAATGCTAGACAAATCTTGACCATTTACAATTATAATCCCAGAAGTCGGTGTTTCTTCACACATTATCAATTTTAAAAAAGTACTTTTTCCTGCTCCCGATGCACCAACTACAAAGACAAACTCTCCACTTGATATACTAAGATTAAAATCTTTTAATGCTACAGTATTGTTATCATATACTTTACTTACATTTTTAAATTCAATCATTTTATATTATACTGCCCCTTTAAATCAATGTGCCGCCTTAGAAAAGACGGCACCCTATAAATAACACGGCTACAATTTTAACTATTTAAACATCTTAATACTTGATAGGGTTAGCCATTAAATATTTCTTTACCATTAATGCTACCTTAAATACTATTGCATCTTCAAACTCTCTAAGGTCTAAGCCTGTAACCTTTTTAATTTTTTCTAACCTATACACAAGAGTATTTCTGTGAACGAAAAGCTTTCTTGATGTTTCAGATACATTCAAACTGTTTTCAAAGAATTTTTGTATTGTAAATAAAGTTTCTTGATCCATAGCCTCAACTGAACCTTTTTTAAATACTTCCTTTAAAAAAGTCTCGCATAAAGTTGTAGGTAATTGATAAACAAGTCTTGCTATACCTAAATTTTCATAACTAATTACACTTTTTTCCGTATCGAAAACCTTTCCAACTTCTATCGCAATTTGAGCTTCCTTAAACGATCTTGATAGTTCTCTTATCCCATTTACAGCTGTACCAATACCAGCAACACAGCGAGTATAATATTCTCCAGCTAAAGTGTCAACTATAGATGCTGCTAACTTCTCCAAATCCTTAGCGTCTGTATCTTGTTTGATTTCTTTTACTAAAGCTACATCAGTTTCATTTATGCTTACAACAAAATCTTTTGTTTTGTCCGGGAAAAGAGCTTGTATAACTTCATAAGCAGAAGCATCAGATTTAGACACAACCTTGATAAGCATACATACACGGCTTACATCAGAATTAAATTTTAACTCCCTAGCTTTTAAATAAATATCACCCGGTAAAACATTATCTAAAAGTACATTTTTTATAAAATTAGATTTGTCATACTTTTCATCGTAATATTGCTTTACATTACCCATTGAAACCGATAAAATTGTTGCATATCTTCTTGCAATATCATCATTCCCAGCTACAAAAACTGCATGCTCAGGATGGACACTACTGCCAAAAGATTTATATGTATTACCATCTACAACAAAAACATCTGAAGCTAAAAGGGAATCAGAATTAATAGCAGAAATTATATCTCCTACTCTATTCATATCACTGCAAGCAATTACAGTTGATGACTCATCAACGACTCCAATAACCCTATCAATAGAATTCCCCATTTGATTAATTATACTTTGAAATAGCCTATTAGACATAAAACCCCTCACTCTATAAATTTAAAATTATTGAAATTCAGATACATAAGCTGAATATATCTAGTTAACACTTACATTATATATTCTACATAATTAATCATATTTTTGCAATACCCAAATTGCTCAAAAATACTAAAATATAAAATTTTCTTGCGATTATAACTGGATTTTTCCATAATGGTAAAAATTTATGTGCTAAATTTTATAACATAAAAAATGCATTTGTTTAAATAATCACAAATGCACACAACAACACCCTGAAAACTGAATAAAGAACAAACCAAAAAAGGAAAAACCAATAAAATCAAGGTCAAACCCTCGACCAATT